>JADJDU010000007.1 GCA_016702505.1 Microthrixaceae bacterium | reverse complement strand
CCGTTCTCCACGGCGGAACTGCGCGACGAGATCCGCCACTCGTTCTGGCTGCTGAACCGCGTCGCCTCCGCGAAAGCGCTGGAGAAGCTGCTCAAGAAGCACGAGGTCTTCAAGGACTACACGATCATTCTCGCCGCTGGTGACGGGCGATCGGACGACGGTGACCCGGTCGTCGCCGGCAAGGCCTTGGAGAAGGTGCGCGCGGCAATCGAGGACGCGGAGCAATCAGGCGGCAAGACGATCACCCTGTCAGTGGGCCAGCTCACCACGGGCGTCACGGTGCCGGAGTGGACCGCAGTGATCATGCTGTCCGATCTGTCCTCCCCGGCGCTGTACATGCAGGCCGCATTCAGAGCGCAGAATCCATGCACCTTCGAGCGCGCCGGGCGCGTGTTCCAGAAGCAGAACGCCTACATCTTCGACTTCGCTCCCGAACGCACGCTGAGGATCTTCGACGTGTTCGCCAACAACCTTCACCCGAACCCGTCTGGCGACCAGGCCGTGCGGCAGGAGAACATCCGCACGCTTCTGAACTTCTTCCCGGTCATCGGCGAGGACGCCGAGGGGCGGATGATCGAGCTTGACGCCTCTCAGGTCCTTACGTTCCCGCAGGTATTCAAAGCCCGCGAGGTCGTGCGCCGGGGGTTCTTGTCAAACCTGCTGTTCGCCAACGTCGCCGGCATCTTCCGCTACTCGGAACACGTCAAGGAGATTCTCGACAAGCTACCGACTGCGAAGCAGGGCAAGGTCAAGGCGGGCGAACCGATCGAAATCCCTCAGCCGCCGCCTGTCACCGATGCGGACGGCAACGTCCAGGTCGACGTTGAGACGGTCATCAATCCCAAGGTCGACGAGCTGGGCAAGCCGGTCTATCGGATCGAGGACATCCCGACCCCTGATCCTGACGCGCCCGCGGCCACCGCAGCAGCCGCTATCGCCAAGGCTGTGACCGAGCAGAGCCGCGCCAAGCGCGGAGCTGAAGGACGGAGTATGGGCTCACTGCAGCACAAGTTGAGCGCGACCAGAAACGCACCGAGCACGCTGTGAAAGACAAGGTCGAGCGCGTACGCTGAGCACAACATTGCCAGCAAACACCTTGAGGAGGAGATCAAGCTCGCCGCCACCGAGGCCGAGGCCGCGGCCATCGAGGCGATGAAGGCCGAGCAGGAGCAGGCCTTCAAGCAGAACATCCTCTCCATCGTCGAGGACACGATGGACACGATCGTGCCGGAGGTGGTGACGCGCCGAGACCAAGAAGGAGCAGAAGCGCGCGAACCAGACCATGGACGACGCCCGCTCACACCTCCGGGGCTTTGCGCGCACGATCCCGATGTTCCTGATGGCCTACGGCGACCGCGGCATCCGCCTGTCGAACTTCGATGACTACACACCCGATGACGTGTTCGAGGAGATCACCGGAATCACCGAAGCCGAGTTCCGGCTGCTGCGCGACGGCCAGGAAGTCACCGAGGCTGACGGCACCGTCACGAAGATCCCGGGCCTGTTTGACGCGGCGGTGTTCGACCAGTCCGTGCAAGAGTTCCTGGACAAGAAGGAGGCCTTGGCCGACTACTTCGATGATGCACAGACCGAGAACATTTTCGCCTACATCCCGCAGCAGAAGACTTCGCTGGTCTTCACCCCGCAATCGGTCGTGAAGATGATGGTCGACACCCTCGAAGCCGAGAACCCGGGTGTCTTCACCGAACCGGACAAGACGTTCGCCGATCTCTTCTCGACCGCCGGCCTGTTCCTGATGGAACTGGTACGCCGTCTCGACACGGGCCTCGCCGACGTCTTCCCAGACTAAGACGAACGGCTGCGGCACATCCTGACCTCACAGATCTTCGAGATGAGCCACAACCAGATCCTGCACCGCATCACCATCGAGGCCGTCTCCGGCGGTGTCCCCGAGCGCAAGGGGTGGATCGAGGACTCTGGCCACTTCCGCGTCGGGAACCTTGCCAGGATGTCCTCTGGGGAACGGCAGAAGATGGTCGACGACATGCTTAGCGAAGGGCGCTGACCGTGAGCAAGAAGTTCGACGTCGTCATTGGCAACCCGCCCTACCAGGAGGAGGCCCAAGGCGCTGGCACCCGTGACACGCCGGTGTACCACCTGTTCATGGACGCGGCCTACGAGGTGGGGACGAAGGCCATCCTCGTTACTCCGGCGCGCTTCCTATTCAACGCAGGATTCACGCCGAAGGCGTGGAACGAGAAGATGCTCGCCGATCCGCATCTCACTGTTCCGATCTACGTCCGCGACAGCTCGGAACTGTTTCCAGGCACCAAGATTCGCGCTGGGATCGCTGTGACGTACCGGGACGCGGACCGCTCAGGCGCGCCAATCGACACGTTTACGCCGTACGACGAACTCAACTCGATCCTGCACAAGGTGCGAGAGTCAGGAACGGCCTTCATCGAGACCATGGGCATCACGAGCTCACGCTCATACCGTTACACCGATGTCTTGTACGACGACCACCCGGAAGCTCTCGAGCTCCGGCCAGAGGGCAACACCGCGCTGGTCAACACAAACACATTCGAGCAGTTCTCCTTCCTCTTCCACGAGACCCGACCTGATGACGACCACGACTACGTTCAGGTACTCGGTGTGATCAAGAACAAGCGTTACCGCCGATGGATTCGTAGCGAGTACATCACTGGCCCCGAGAGCTTCGACAGATACAAGGTCGCGCTCCCGGCAGCAAACGAGAGCAACAAGCTTGGGTGGATGGCAGCCCCGGAGGTCGTCGAGCCCAGCGTTGCCGTAACCCAGACGTTTCTGACCATCGGTGCGTTCGAGACAGAGGCCGAGGCGCAGTCATGCTTCTCCTATGTCAAAACGAAGTTCGCGGGCGATGCTCTACGTCTTGAAGGTGACTCAACACAACCCTCGCTCGACGTGGCGGTTCGTCCCGGCGCAGGACTTCACGTCGCGGTCAGACATCGACTGGACCAGATCGATCACTGAGATCGACCAGCAGTTGTACGCCAAGTACGGCCTCGACGCCGAAGAGATCGCCTTCATCGAATCCATGGTCAACCCGATGGACTGAGGTGGGACGGCCGGCCAAGGTGGTGAAGCCGCCGAATCGGCCCCCGTTTCGCCGCTTGGATGCAAACGCGCCTGCAAACGGCAGCTCGTCCGGAGGCGTCCAGGCTGTGTCGTCCCGTCCGGCGATCGCCGCGAAAGCCCTGGTAGAGCAACTGCACGACACGGCCGGACATCCGCCATCACGTACCGCGGCAGACTCATAACACGAAGGTCGCAGGTTCAAATCCTGCCCCCGCCACCATCGAAAACGCAGGTCAGGCCCCACTTCTTGGAGTGGGGCCTTCTGCTGTCCAGCGGCAGAAGGCCGATTTCTACTGCCCTTCTACTGTTCGATTCCGCTAATGCCCTGGTCAGGGCCTGATCTTCGGGCCACCAACCCGAAGGTCAAGCACACCGTTCGCCGATGCTCGCAGCCGGGTACGGCGCATTGATGGTTCGACCGGTGCCGGGCGCCCACCTCGACCGCTGGCGCCGCTGGACCTGGGAGTCGCTGCGCTGCTGATCGTCTCATGGGCGACGTCCGCGGCGGTGGGCTCGCACCAGCAGGTCCGTGTAGCCGTTGGTGAACGACGAGAACGATCGCCCCGGCTCTTCGAGCACCTCGATCCGGGAGAAGCGGGGCAGGAGCTCCTCCCACAGGATGCGGAGCTGGAGCTCGGCGAGCCGGCTCCCCATGCAGAAGTGGATGCCGTAGCCGAAGGAGAGGTGGCGGTCGGCGTTCGGTCGATCGAGGTCGATGGCGTCACCGTTCGGGAACACCGCCTCGTCCCGGTTGGCCGAGGCGTACCACATCAGCACCTGGTCGTTCTTCCTGATCTGCTTGCCTCCGAGCTCGCAGTCGCGGGTCGCGGTGCGCCGCATGTACGCGAGCGGGGTCTGCCACCGGATGACCTCTGGCACGAGGTCGTCGATGCGGCCGGGGTCGGCGACGAGCTTCTCGAACTGCTCGGGGAAGCGGTGCATCCCGTACACGCTCCCGGTCATCGTGTTGCGGGTTGTGTCGTTGCCGCCCACGATCAGGAGCAGGACGGTGCCGAGGTGGTCGAGTGCCGTCTGCTCCTTCGTCTGGTCGCCGTGGACCAGCATCGACACCAGGTCGTCACCGGGTGCCTCCCGACGCTGCTCCCACAGCTGCTCGAAGTGCTCGTAGCACTCGCGCAGCTCGATCAGCTTCTGTTCGATCGTCTCCACCACGCCGCCGGGCACCGGCACGGCGAACACGATGTCGGACCAGCGGGTGAGCTTCCGGCGGTCCTCCATCGGGAACTCGAAGAGGCTGGCGAGCATGGTCGTCGTCAGCTCGATCGACACCGTGTCGACCCAGTCGAAGGGCTCGTCGGGGAGCGACTCGAGCACGTCGATGGTCCGCTGCCGGATGAGGGTTCGAGGTGGCGGAGGTTGCCGGGTGACGAGACGCTGCGGACGGTCTTGCGTTGTCCGGTGTGCTCCGGCGGGTCCATGGCGATGAACGGCGTGAAGCCGGCCATGCCGGGGATCGTGTCGTCGAGCACCTGCTCCATGAGCGAGATGACGTACGCGGAGGAGAACGTCTGCCAGTCGCCGTCGATGGCGGATGTGTCGTCGTACCGGGTGACCGACCAGTAGCGACCCGCTACATCGATCTCGTTGAGGTGCACGGGGTCGTCGGCTCGCAGGCGAGCGAAGTGCTCGGGCCAGACGTGGTCGCGGAACAGGTGGGGATTGGCCGGGTTGATCTCCTCGATCGGCAACTCGGACGCCGGGGTCAAGACGGTGCCCAGGTCGGCGAGGATCTGATCGGGACCCCGGAACGAGGGATCGATCTCGGGGAGTTCCAGATGTTCGGACGTTGGGTTCACGGCAGCACCTTCTCCTTCCGGTTGTCGGACCGACCGCACGGGCATCCCGAGCACCTGCGGGGGCAGCACGTTGTTCGAAGGTCGAGGATGCCTCCGGATCGACAAACAATCAAGTGTTTGTTACTTTAGACGGAGCGTCAACACGGAGGCGAGAGATCATGGGACGACGAAGCGGCGTCACCGTCGAGCAGACCCGCCAGGAGCTGGTCGAGGCGGCGGCGCGCGTGTTCGCCCGTCACGGCTTCGAGGGTTCCTCCGTGGCCGACATCTGCGCCGAAGCTGGGCTCAGCACCGGGCCCCTATACACGAACTTCGGTTCGAAGGAGGCGCTGTTCGGGGTGGTCCTCGAGCACTGGGGCAAGGAGGCCTACGACCGTGCGATGCGCGCCGGTACGGACCCTGAGGCGACCGTGAACATCGCCGACACCGTCACGGCGGCCGGCCGGGTCATCGAGCGAGGACCCCACGAACTGGGCCGACTCGTCGTCGAGGCGTTCGCGATCGCCGGGCGCGACGAGACCGTCGCCGGGACCGTGCGGGCCTGGGTGACCCAGGACGAGCAGCAGATGACCGAGGAGATCCGCGCCGGCCAGGGCGCGGGCGTGCTCGACGAGACGATGGGGGCGCGATCCATGGCGAGGATGAACACGATCATCGCCCTTGGGGCCCACCTGACCCGCGCCCTCGACCTCGACCTCCCGGACCAGGACGAGTGGTCGGCCCTGGTCGACCGACTCGTCGACAGCCTGCGCGCCCACCCCTGACCGATCCGAGTCCGATCCCCGAGACAGGAGCCACCATGGCCGACCGCAACTTCCCCTACGCCGAGACCTTCGAGGTCCACCGCACCTTCCCCGAGCAGGGCCGTCCGAACGACGAGGTGCTGGCCGAGATCCGGCACATGGCCGACGCCGAGCGGGTGCACTGGAACACCGGCAAGGCCTCGGGGACCCTCTACTCGGGCGACGAGGACCACTACGAGTACATGGCCGAGGCGTTCGCCATGTTCGGGCACATGAACGCTGCAGCGGGACCTGTGCCCGAGCGTGACGAAGTTCGAGGGGAGATCATCGCCATGACCCTCGACATGCTCGGTGCCGGGGCCGTCACCGACACCGAGCCGGCGGGCCTGGTGACGACCGGCGGCACCGGCAGCATCTTGCACGCCATGCTGGCGTACCGCATCGCCGGGTCCGCTCGCGGCGTGACTCGGCCGAACGTGGTCAAGGCCGCTTCGGCCCACCCGGCGTTCGACAAGGGGTGCTTCCTCTTCGGCATGGAGATGCGAGTTGCACCGCTCGACCCCGAGACGACCCAGGTCGACGTGGCGGCCATGGCCGAGCTCGTCGACGACCAGACGGTGGCGCTCGTCGGGTCTGCGGGGAACTACCCCTACGGCACCATCGACGACATCGAGGCCATGTCGGACCTGGCGCTCGAGCGCGGCGTGGGCCTCCACGTGGACGGCTGCCTCGGTGGGTTCATCCTGCCGTGGGGACGCGACCTCGGCTACGACATCGCGCCGTTCGACTTCTCCATCCCCGGCGTCACGACCATCTCGGCCGACACGCACAAGTACGGCTACGGGTTCAAGGGGACGTCCGTGGCGGCGTTTCGCGACAAGGAGATGCGCAACAGCGTCTTCTACTGCCTGCCCGAGTGGACCGGCGGCAAGTACAACTCGCCCGGCATCGACGGGTCCCGCTCGGCGGGGCTGCTGGCCGCCACCTGGGCGGCGCTCGTCGGACTCGGCAAGGAGGGGTACCGGGCCTACGCAGACGAGATCTTCCGCACCTCGTACGCCATGCAGGCCGCGGTCACCGCGCACCCCGAGCTGCGGATCCTCGGGTCGCCGACGTTCTGCTTCTCGTTCACCAGCGACGAGATCGACATCTACCACGTGAACGACCACCTCCTGTCGCTCGGCTGGCGGCTCAACGGCCAGCAGTACCCCGACGCCGTGCACATGGCGGTGACCCGCCCCCAGACCGCTCCAGGGGTCGTCGAGCGGTGGACCGACGACCTCGCCGCCGCGGTGGCGTACGCCCGGGCCCAGCCCGAAGATGCCCGGCCCCTCACCGGCGCGATCTACGGAAGCGTCGAAGGCGGCATGACCGACGAGGTCGACGAGTTCATCCGAGAGCAGCTCACGCTGTACATCGAGCGCTCCCTCGCCCTCCCGCCCCAGCGCTGATCGCGTCCGCGGTGACCGGCGCACCTAGGGAAGAGGTATCGGCGTGACCCGCCGATACCTCCTCACCATCGACCTCGGCACGAGCGGGCCCAAGGCGGCGGTCGTGTCCGACGACGGCCGCCTGGTGGGCACAGCGCGCGGCTCTGTCGAGACGGTCCACAGACCTGACGGAGCCGCTGAGCAGGACCCCGAGGCCGTGTGGCGGACGACGCTCGACGCCGCGGCCGCTGCGCTGGCGCATGCGCAGGTCGACCGGTCATCGATCGCGGCCGTGGTTGCCTCAGCCCAGTACTCCTCGATCGTCCCCGTCGCCGCCGACGGCTCACCGGTGGGCCCGATGATCACCTGGATGGACACCCGGGGATCGCCGAAGCGGCTCCGGAAGCTCGACGGCTACCCGCGTCGAGCTGCCTCGCCGACCGGCCTGCTGGAATCCGTGCGGGTCCACGGGCTGGCACCGGTGGAGGCGGGGATGAGTCTCAACCACATGCGCTGGCTCCGCTACGGCGAAGCCGAGATCTACGGCCGGGCCGAGGCGCTCCTCGAACCGGTCGACTACCTCACGGCCCGCCTCACCGGCCGGTGCACCGCGAACCGCTGCTCGTCGTTCATGCAGATGCTCTCCGACAACCGCCGCGGCGCCATCGCATCGGGCGACACACGGTGGCACCCCGGCCTCGTTGCCCGGTCGCTCATCGATCCGGCGAAGCTGCCCGAGCCGGTGGCCGTGGGCAGCGTCGTCGGGACGCTCACATCCGAGGCCGCCACGGCCCTCGGACTGCCACCGACCACCCTGGTGCTGTCGGGCATCAACGACACCCAGGCCGGGGCGATCGCCGCTGGAGCCTGGCGAGGCGACCACGCAGGCCTCGCGATCGGGACGACGTCGGTGATCACGACGCACGCCATCCGCAAGAAGGTCAACCCGCTCCGGACCTTGTTCACCATGCCCAGCCCGCTGGGTGGGAACCACCTCGTCGCCGCCGAGAACGGGGTGGCCGGCGCCGCCGTCGATCACTTCCTCGACCAGTACATCTATGCCGACGACGCCTTCGGCGCACCAGCGTCGGCTTCGGAGCGCTACCAGGCATTCGATGATGCCGTCTCGAGCGCGGCACCCGGGGCGGCGGGCCTCCTGTTCCTCCCGTGGCTCGCCGGATCGCTGGCGCCGAGAGCCGACCCTCGGATGCGCGGCGGGTTCATCGGCATGGGACTAGGCACGACCCGGCACGACCTCGCTCGAGCAATCGCCGAGGGCATCGCCCTCAACCTCCGCCGCGTGCAGGGGCCCGTCGAGACGTTCACGGGACGGCCGATCACGCAGTACTCGTTCTACGGTGGCGGGTCCGGGTCGCGGGCTTGGGCGCAGGTCCTCGCCGACGTCTTGGACCGCCCCGTGCACCGCATCGCCGACGGCGGGTTCGCGAACTCGTTCGGCACCGCGATGTTCGGCTTCGAGCAGCTCGGCATCGCGTCCGCCGAGGACCTTGCCGACCAGCTCGCCATCGCGGACACCTCGGAACCCGACCCGACCCACCGGGCGCGCTACGACCACCTCTCCGGAACGTTCCAGGAGGCCCACCGGCGGACCCGCCCGCTGATGCACAGCCTCAACGCCTGAATGCACCCGCACCCCTGACCAGAGGAACCCGTCACCGCCATGACCACCTTCTCCACATTCACCGACGATGCCCTGGGAACCGACGATGTCGTCGGCCTGCTGCGGCGCCTAGCCGCCAAGGAGGTCACCGTCGCGGAGCTGACCGCGGCCGCCATCGCCCGAGCCCGTGAGGCAGACGAGCACCTCGGTGCGATCGCCGCCGAGCGCTTCGAGGACGCTCAGCGCGAGGCCGATGTCCACGCGGGCGGTGCGTTCGCCGGCATCCCGACGCTCATCAAGGACATGGTCGACGTCGCCGGGCTGCCCACCCGGTTCGGCTCGGACGCCTTCCCGACTGCGGCTCCCGCCGCCAAGAACGATTCGTTCGTCCAGCAGATGGTCGATCTGGGCATGACGGTCATCGCCAAGACCACGATGCCGGAGTTCGGGTTCACCCCCTCCACCGAGTTCCCCGACGGCCCCTGACCCGGAACCCGTGGAACCTCGAGCGCTCGGCGGGCGGGTCCTCGGGCGGTTCCGCTGCGATGGTCGCTGCGGGGGTGGTCCCGATCGCCCACGCGGCCGACGGCGGGGGCTCCATCCGGATCCCGGCGGCGTGCTGCGGCCTGGTGGGCCTCAAGCCGAGCGCCGGCCGGCTGATCGCGTCGAAGAACACGGCGCACCAGATCGTGCCCATCGTGGCCGACGGGGTCGTGACCCGGTCGGTCCGAGACACGGCCCACTACTTCGCCCACGCTGAGCAGCACTACCTCAACCCGAAGCTGCCCCCGATGGGCCTGGTGAATCGGCCGATCGAGCGTCCGTTGCGCATCGCCGCCCTCGGCCGCGTCCCGGAGATGGGTCAGGTCGATGGCGTGGTCCAGGCCGCGTTTGTCGACACCGTCCGCCTGCTCGAGGACCTCGGCCACCGGGTGACACCCATCGAGCCGCCCGTCGCACCCACGTTCGCCGACGACTTCCTCCGGCTCTACCAGCTCTTCGGCGCCGCCACCGTCAAGGCCGGCCGGCAGGTCTGGGGCCCGGCGTTCGAACGGGAACGGCTCACGGAGTTCACCGAGGGCCTCGGTGCCGCGTTCGGGGCGAACTGGCACCGCGCACCCGGTCTCGTGCGGCGGCTCCGGGCCACCCGCAAGGAGCTCGCCGCTCGCACCCAGGGCTACGACGTGGTCCTGTCGCCCACGGTGGCGCAGATCCCGCCCCTCCTCGGATACCTCGGCATGGACCTAACCTATGACGTGCTGTTCCCCCGGGTCATGGAATGGGCCCACCTCACGCCAGTGGCCAACGCAGCGGGGACGCCGTCGATCAGCCTGCCCCTGGCTCACGACGCTGACACCAACCTCCCGATCGGGATGATGGTCAACGGCAGCTACGGCCAGGAGCGCACCTTGCTGGAGCTCGCGCTCCAGCTGGAGGCGGCACGGCCCTGGCCGATGCTGACCGGACCGTGATCCGCACCGCCCCAGGAGCTTCCCGATGACCAAGAGCCGTGCCCTTCGAGCCGTCGAGTCCTTCACGAGGATGCCGAAGGTGTTGGTGGATCGCAACCGCCAGCCGCCGCCGTGGTGGTCCGATGCGCGCCTCGGCATCTTTATCCACTGGGGGCTCTACTCGGTGCCGGCGTTCGCCCCTAGGAAGACGGGCGAGGAGCTCCTTGCCTCCGGGATCGTCGATGTGCAGTCCGAGTCGCCCTACGCCGAGTGGTACGGGAACTCGATGCGGTTCCCCGAGAGCAGCGTCGGGCGCTACCACCGCGAGCACTTCGGCCACGCGCCCTACGCCGCCTTCCGGGAGCCGTTCGAACAGGGCCTCGATTCGTGGGATCCCGAGGCCTGGGCGGCCTCCTTCGCCGCCACGGGTGCGGGTTACGTGGTCATGGTCACGAAGCACCACGACGGCTACTGCCTGTGGCCCACCGAGGTCGAGAACCCCAACGTCCCGGGTTGGCACTGCGAACGGGACCTCGTGGGCGAGCTGGCCGGTGCCGTGCGGGCGGCGGGGATGCGGTTCGGTATCTACTACTCCGGCGGGTACGACTGGACGTTCAACGACGCGCCGATGGGCCGGCTCCTCGACTCGGTGACGGCGGTGCCCTTCGGCGACTACCCGGCCTATGCCGCGGCGCACATCCGGGAGCTGATCGACCGGTACGAGCCGTCGGTCCTGTGGAACGACATCTGCTGGCCGGCGCGCAGCAAGGAGATCTTCCCCCTGTTCGAGCACTACTTCGATGTCGTTCCCGAAGGGTGCGTCAACGATCGGTGGCTCCCGGCGTTCGACGCGACGACGCTGCTCAAGATCCCCGGCCTTCGCCCCGGACTGGAGAAGCTCGTCCGCTCGCAGGGGGCCAAGCGGGGCATCGTCCCGCCCCCGGTCCCGTTCTCCCAGTTCCGCACACCCGAGTATGCCGATCTTCCGAACGGCATGGAAGGACCTTGGGAGATGACCCGCGGCCTCGACCTGAGCTTCGCCTACAACCGCAACTCCACCGACGACGACTACCTGACCCGCACCGAGCTGATCGGCTCCCTCGCCGACACGATGGCGAAGGGCGGCAACTTCCTGGTCAACATCGGACCACGCGGCGACGACGCCGCCATCCCCGACGAGCAGCTGACCCGCCTCGGCTGGATGGCCGAGCAGAACGCCACCCAGCCGTGGCGCGACATCGAACGCACCCGGGACCGGGTCTAGCGGTGGCGACCGCTCTTCCAGCGCCGAGCTCTCGTTCCGACACCCGTCCGAACACGACCCAATCCTTCGCCCACGTCGCGGAGCACGCCAGCAGCCCGAACCAATCCTCGATCAGACCAGGAGCTCCCATGCCAACCGCCGAACACGTCGTGCCGGCTTCCGTCAGCACCTTCACCGATGACCTGCTCGCCAGCCACGACACCGTCGCGCTGACGGAGCTGGTGCGCTCCGGCGAGATCTCGTCCAGGGAGGTCGTCGACGCTGTGATCGCTCGGGCCGAAGCCGCGGCGCCGCTCGATGCCATCGCCACGGAGGACTTCGAACGGGCACGGGCCGACGCCGACCACCCCCGCACCGGGCCGTTCGCGGGCCTCCCAATGTTCATCAAGGACAACACCGCCGTGGCCGGTCTCCGCACCGGTCACGGCACCGATGCCATGGCGACGGCCCGTCCGGCAGCGGCCGACGGCCCGATCACCGCGATGCTGCGCGAGTTCGGGGTCATCGTCATGGGCACGAGCCGCCTACCCGAGCTCGGCCTCATCTGTTCCACCGAGTTCCCCGCCGACCCGCCGGTGCGGAACCCGTGGGCCACCGGTCGCAGCGTCGGAGCGTCGTCCGGGGGATCTGGCGCGCTGGTCGCAGCTGGTGTCCTGCCGATGGCCCACGCCAACGATGGCGGAGGTTCGATTCGCATCCCCGCTGCCGCGAACGGCCTCGTGGGCATCAAGGGCACCCGCAAGCGGATCTTGCAGTTCGATCCGAAGGTGCAGGACAAGATGCCCGTCGACGTCGGCGGCGAGGGCGTCCTGACCCGCTCGGTGCGCGACCAGTGCGCGTTCTACGCCGCGGCCGAGACGGCCTTTCACCATCCGCCTCTGCCGCCCGTGGGTCTCGTCGACCGCCCTCTGGATCGGCCGTTGCGCATCGCCGTCCACGTCGATTCCCCGGCGGCAGAGGTGGATGCCGCCACCGCCGAGGGTCTCCGCTGCACGGTCGATCTGCTCACGTCCCTCGGGCATGAGGTGACCGAGGTCCGAGCGGCGGTCGGCCCGCAGTTCGTCGATGACTTCGTCCTCTACTGGGCGCTGGCCGCCCTGACCGTCGAGCGCTTCGGCACCCGCCTCGTCGATCCCGCGTTCGACCGCCGGCGGCTCACTGCGTTCACCAAGACGCTCGCCGCGCACGCGCGACGGAACCTGCACCGGGCCCCCGCCGCCATCCGGCGCCTCAAGGCCAGCACTCAGCAGGTCGACGCCAGGCTCGGCGACCACGACGTGCTGCTGCACCCGACGATGGGGCGCGTCACGCCCGAGCTCGGCTGGCTGCACACGGGACTGGACTTCGAGACGGCCATGCCGCGGATGCTCAGTTGGGCCAGCTTCACGGCCCTCTACAACGCCTCCGGCCATCCCGCCATGTCGCTCCCGCTCGCCCACGACGACGCCACCAACACGCCGATCGGCATGCACTTCACGGCCCGGTGGGGACAGGAGCGCACCCTGCTCGAGCTCGGCCTGCAGCTCGAAGCGGCCCAGCCCTTCCGCACCCTGGCGACGTGACCTGTATCAGCCGAGGATCGCGGAGCGTCGGCCGGCCTGACCGGGTCCGGCCGCTCCACCGCTGTTCGACCACTCATGAAACTGAGGGGCCTCCATGGCCGACCTCAGCTTCCTCATTATCTCCCGCACCGCACCGGCCTGACCGCCGCTTTCGATCCGTCGGGCAACGATGGGTGGGTTCCCGCCCAACCCGACGGTCGCCCTATCAGTCGATGCGGCGGGTCTCGTCGCCATCATCGATGGCGGTTGGAGAAGGAAGGTGTCCGTAGATCAGCCACGGTGCGGGCGGCTTCGGAAGGGACGAGATTTCTGGCTCCCATGACGTATCCGTGGGTGGCTGAGTAGCCCATCCGCGGGTGCACCCCGTTCTGGTTCCTACGTTCCGGGCTGTCTGAAGGCTTCGGAGCGAAGGGCAGAACGGGGTGCGGAACGCGAGGGTATGGCAACAGGTGTTTCGGCTGGCGCGCACGGTCATCGAGGCCGTCGTGTTCGACGAGGACATCGGGGCGGTGGTGATCTCGGTGCGGCCGCGCAAGGGCGCTTCGCGCCGGTGTGGGCGCTGCGGGCGGCGGGGCCCGTGGTTCGACCGCGGTGAGGGCCGTCGACGGTGGCGGGCGCTGGATCTGGGCACGGTCCCGGTCTGGTTGGAGGCGGACGCGCCACGAGTCTCGTGCCGCGAGCACGGTCCAACGGTGGTCCAGGTGCCGTGGGCCCGCCACGGGGTGGGCCACACCCGGGACTTCGACGACACGGTGGCGTGGCTGGCCACCCAGTGCTCCAAGACGGCGGTCACCGAGTTGATGCGGATCGCCTGGCGGACCGTGGGTGCGATCTTGTCGCGAGTGTCCGCTGACATCGACGCGACCCTCGACCGCCTGGAGGGGCTGCGACGGATCGGGATCGACGAGATCTCCTACAAGCGCGGCCACCGCTACCTCACCGTGGTCGTCGACCACGACACTGGGGCGTTGGTGTGGGCTGCTGCGGGCCGCGACGAGGCCACCCTGCGAGGCTTCTTCGACGCTCTCGGCCCGGAGCGGTCCGCCCAGATCACCCACGTCAGCGCTGATGCCGCCGAATGGATCGCCAGGGTCGTCGCCGAGCGTTGCCCCAACGCCATCCGCTGCGCGGACGCGTTCCACGTCGTGGCGTGGGCAACCGATGCGCTCGACGAGGTCCGCCGCCAGGCCTGGAACGACGCACGAGGCATCGCGCGGGGCGAAGGCCGGCGACGACGGGGGCGACCACGCCGTGACGCTCCGCCCCGCCCGGGCCACGAACGGGCCCGAGCGCTCAAGCACGCCCGCTACGCGCTCTGGAAGAACCCCGAGAACCTCACCGACAGACAACAAGAGAAGCTCGCCTGGGTGGCCAAGACCGATCCGCGGCTGCACCGGGCCTATCTGCTCAAAGAAGGGCTACGCCTGGTGTTCCAGCTCAAGGGTGAGGCCGGCAAGAAGGCACTCGACCGGTGGATCAACTGGGCCCGCCGCTGCCGCATCCCCGCCTTCGTCGCATTGCAGAAGCGCATCGTGAAACACCGACCCGCCATCGACGCCGCCTTGGACTCAGGCCTGTCGAACGCCCTGGTCGAGTCGACCAACACCAAGATCCGACTCATCACCCGAGTCGCCTTCGGGTTCCACGGCCCCGAGCCCCTCATCGCCCTCGCCATGCTCAGCCTCGGCTGCCACCCACCAGCCCTCCCCGGCCGAAACTGACCCACGGATCAGTCAGGAGGGCCGTCTTTCCACGGGTTTCGTGGATCTCGTAGCCGACCGCGACGAGCCCACGGTTGATCGACAGGCGGGCGTGGTCGAGGTCGAGGTCCGTCCAGCGCACGCCGAGCAGTTCGTTGCGGCGCATGCCGGTGTTGGCGGAGAGCCACAGGGCAGGAAACAGCCGGTGCCCAGCGGCGGCACGCAGGAAGGCCTGGAGCTCCGTGGCGGTCCAGGCCTTCTGCTCGACCTTTGGGATCGCTCTCAGCTTGGGGGGCAGACGCGGTCAGCGCGACGTTGCGGGTCACGAGCCCGCGACGGAGTGCGTGGTCGAGGGCGCCGCGGATGATCAGGTGCACCTCGTAGACGGTCTTGGGCGAGAGCGGCCTGGTCCCGTCGGTGGGGCGCAGCATCGATTCGTAGAGCCGTTCGAGGTCCTCGGGGCGCAGCCGCCGGAGCCGCTTCCGCCCGAGGGTAGGCAGGATGTGGCGCTGGGCCTTGTGGACGTAGCTGCGATGGGTGCTGGCGCGCAGTTCGATGCGCTTGGCGGGCAGCCACCGGTGGGTGAGGTAGGCACCAAGGTGAGCGCCCGGACCTCATCGTTGCGGCCGTCGCGCTCGGCAGCGAGTCGTGCGACGAGCGCTTCGGCCTCGGCGCGGTCCGTGCCGGCGGGATGCCAAGTGCGGCGTTCCTTGCCGGTGACGGGATCGAGTCCTTCGTAGATGACGGAGTAGTAGCGGTCCCGCTTGCGGGCGACATGTCCTTTCATGACAGATCCTCCTGTTCTTCCGGATCCGGGCGGTCCGAGACCCGGTAGAACGATCGTTAGAACCGGCAGTCCCAGATGTCGAGCGGAGCTGTCTGGTTCGCCAACACGCAGGTGAACGGCCGAAAGGTGGTGTCGAGGAGCTCGGTAGAACGCGGACGTCCAGCTGGATGTGGGTCGCCGCTTGGTCGGGATGCAGTCAGCCAGACGGCTCCGCCGATCGGGATTGGAGGATCTCGACGCAGCGGGATGAACAGAACCATTGGCGTTCGCCGCGTGAATCAAGCAGGGACAAGCTGCAATCGCGATCGACGCGCATGTGACACACCGGGTCGAACGAGTGGGCCGCGTCGGGTGCTTGGTCGGTCGGCTCGAGCCGGAATATCTCATGGGCTTCGTGGAGGTCGACGCTCGATCGTATGTCAAGACGAATAGTTGTAGTATGCACATATGCCTGGGTCGAGGTCGGTCGAAGCCGAATTGGACGCGGTGACCGACGCGGTGCTGTTGTCGTCGAGGGCGTTGGTAGCGGTAGCGTCGAGGTCGATCGCATCGGTGGACGAGTCGGTGACGTTGCCGCAGTTCCGTGCGTTGGTGGTGCTCGATCGTGCCGAAGCCGGGCTGAACGTCGGGGAGCTCGCCCGCGAGCTTCGGATCCAACCGTCGACGGCGACGCGGCTGTGTGATCGGCTCGTGCGGCGCCGTCTGGCTCGTCGGCGGGTGAACCCGGCGAACCGTCGTGAGGTCACGATGCTGTTGACCGCCGCTGGACGCGACGTGGTCGCAAAGGTCACGCGGCAGAGGCGGCGAGAGATCGCGTCGATCATGGCCAAGGTGCCGGCTTCACAGCGTGTGGCGATCATCGATGCGCTCACCGCGTTCCGCGAGGCCGCTGGCGAGGACGACGTCGTGCCCTCTGTCCCGTGGTGAGGAACCCCCTCGACGGCCGACGTGCGGGATTCGACCGAGCGAGTCGTCATGCGGCGGAGATGGGACGCCGTTTTCACCTCACGTTGGTGTTGTCGATGGCGATCGGCGTGCTCACGGGGCTGGGGGTGGCGGGCTTCGACAGCGCGGTGCAGCCCGTCATCGGGGCGCTCGCGCGCCAGCCGCTGTTGGTCGTCGCGCTGGTCCCTGCGGCCGGGTTGGTTGCCGTCAACCTCCTCACGATCGTGTGGCGCGATGACGACACGGCGACGACCGACGCGTATGTGCGGTCGTACCACCAGCGTGGCGGCACGCTGAGCCTGTCGTCGTTGTGGCGCAAGACGGTCGCTTCGGCGATCACCCTCGGTTCGGGCAACGCGTTCGGGTTCGAGGGCCCATCGATGTTGATCGGTGGCTCGATCGGCTCGACCGTCGAGGATCGGTTCGCGTCGCGTCTGCGCCGTGACGATGCCAAGGTCTTGATGGTTGCGGGTGCAGCGGCCGGGGTCGCAGCGGTCTTCAAGGCGCCGTTGACCGGGGTCATCTTCGCTCTCGAGGTTCCGTATCGTTCCGACCTCGCTCGGCGGGCGTTGCTGCCGAGCCTCGTGGCGGCCGGGGCGGCGTATGTGACCTACGTGGCGATCATCGGGACTGCACCACTGCTGCCGACCGGCGGTTCGGCACCGTTCGACCTGCGAGATCTCGGTGGGGGCCTCGCACTCGGGGTGGTCTGCGGGCTGTTGGCCCGCCTCGGTGCGCAGGCGATCGGCAGGGCCAAGGGTCTCGAGCTTTCCCGCACGAGGCGCGTCGCGTCGGCAGCGGCCGGGATGATCGTTCTCGCGCCGATCGCCATGTGGTGGTTCGACGCACCGTTGCACCTCGGCCCGAGCTACGCGGCGATCGAGTGGGCGGCCCAACCGGATCGGGCCGTGACCGTGTTGTGCGGCCTGTTTGCGGTGCGCGCCGCGGCCACCTGGCTCGGGGTCGCTGGTGGCGGGATGGGCGGGCTGTTCATCCCGATCGTGACCCAGGGCGCCATCGTCGGATCGATCTTCGACCGCCTTGTCGACTCCCCGAACCCGCACCTGTTCCCGACGATCGGGATCGCCGCCTTCCTCGGCGCCGGCTACCGGACACCGCTCGCCGCCGTGGCCTTCGTCGCCGAGGCGACCGGCGAGCCCGGTTTCCTGGTTCCTGCCCTCCTGGCCGCCGCCGCGGCCCAACTCGTCATGGGTAACAAGTCCTTCAGCGCCTACCAGCGCAACGAACGCCTCCCCGACGTCGAGCCCCTGTCGCGGCTGCCCGTCGGCGACATCATGTCGCCGAGTGCGGACACGATTGACGCCGACCTCGACCTTGCCACAGCGGTCGCCACGATGCTGCGCCAGAACCGGCGCTGGGCCCCGGTCGTCGACACCACCGGCTACGCCGGTCTCATCGCCGTGACCGACATCGCCCTGGTGCCGATGGAGGAGTGGCCGACCGTGACAGCCAGAGACGTGGCCCGCACCGACATCGCCCCCGCCACACCCGCTGAGACCGTCGAAGCGGTGGCCGACCGCATGCGGGCCGCGCACAGCGAAGCGGTCGCGGTGACATCATCGAACGCGGTCGTCGGGGTCGTCACCCTGCGCGACCTCACCAACATCGAGGTGCTCCTCGATCGACTGAACAACGAGGCATCGTGACCCTGCTCTCCGCCCCGTCGGTCACGATCCAGCGACTACGCGCCGCGTCCGACTCGCTGCGCGCCAACTTCTTCTTCCTCCCCGCCGTCGCCGTCGTCGTGGCGTTCGTTGCCGCCCGCCTCCTCGTCGGGGTCGAGGCCGGCGACTGGGTCGGCAGATCCACCGTCGACAGCGCCCGCAGCGTCCTGTCGACCACCGCTGCCGCAACGATCACCTTCGCCAGCATCACCTTTTCGGTGTCGCTGTTGATCATGCAACAAGGCTCCAACCAGTTCTCACCGCGGGTGGTTCACGGCCTGGTCCGCGACCCGTTCAACCGCGGCGTCATCGCACTCGTGGTGGGAACCTTCACGTAGTGCCTCGTATCGCTGCAACGAGTTCGCGGACTGAGGTTGACCCGGTCTGACGGACACCTACCTTGGCCTGATGAGGCCAGAACGGAGTGTCCATGTCAGCGAACCCGAGCCGTAGCCGGCGGAAGTTCACCAAGGAGTTCAAGGCCGAGGCCGTGGCGAAGGTCGCCCGCGAGCTCAACATCTACGACTCGACGCTGGGCAACTGGGTCCGCCAGGCCCGCTCCGAGGTCGACGGTGCGCCGACTGTCGAGGAACGGGCCGAGATCCGCGAGCTGAAGCGTGAGTTGGAGAGGGTGAAACGCGAACGCGACATCCTGGGAAAAGCAGTGGCCTACTTCTCGGCATCAGACCCGAGGAACGCGTGACCGCCGTGTACACGTTCATCGCCGAGGAGCAGGCCAACACCGACTGCCCGTGGAGCACCGCGGAGATGTGCCGGACCCTGGCCGTGTCGCGGTCGGGCTACTACGACTGGGCCGACCGAGCCCCGAGCGATCGTGAGGTCACCGACCGCATGCTCGAGGTCGAGATCGAGGCCATCTGGGAGTGCTCGGGGCGCAGCTACGGCGTCCCGCGGGTCACCGCGTGGCTTCGCAAGCAGGGCTTCGCCGTGTCAGGCAAGCGAGTGGCCCGACATCGTGGTCGTGGGGGAGGCCCACGATCACGACACCGCGGTCGTCACGATCGCCGACCTCAAGCCCGACGTCGTGGTGCTCAACGTCCATCTCGGGACCGGGCCGAGTGGACTCGACTTCCTGCGCCAGGTCCAACGATCCCAGACCCGCCCGCGCGTGCTCGTCGTCACCGTCTACGACAACGACATCGACATCGATGCAGCACTCGAGGGCGGTGCCGCCGGATACGTCCTCAAGGATGCGCCCGAAGCTGACCTGATCAGCGCCGTTCGAGCTGTCGCTGCCGGCCACCGGCCCCTCGATCCCCGGGTAGCCGCCAGAGTCGTGACCAGGTCGGTGCGCAACCCCGACGTCCCCTCGCCACGAGAACTGGAAGTTCTCGCTGCGGTTGCCGACGGTCTTGACAACGCCACCATCGCCCGCGACCTCTACATCAGCCAGGCCCCGGTCAAGACCCACCTCGCCAGCCTCTTCGCCAAGCTCGGCGTCGTCACCCGCACCGGCGCCGTCGCCGAAGCACGCCGGCGTGGCCACTTGCGGTGAACCGGCATCACTCACGACCCGAAGATCCGCGATCCCACCTCTCAGCAGCTCCCCGGCATCGCGCATGTGGGACGAACCTACGCCTTCCGCACCCGGCGCTCGGCCGGTCCAGATCGGTCAGGGCGCCGGCCATCGCTTCTACTGTTCCTTCTACTGTGCGGCGTGGCACGGGGGTGTACGCATTGGCATGGCCGGTGTAGCGTGGCCCGCGTAAGACCAGCTCAAGGGCACTATCTGGTACGCCGTGGTACGGGTTCTCATAACCCGAAGGTCGCAGGTTCAAATCCTGCCCCCGCCACCAACTCAGCACGAAGGCCCAGGTCAGAGACCTGGGCCTTCGTCGTTGTCGGGGTGTTCTACCGGGTTTCGGTGGTGTTCTACCGGGTGTTCAACCGGCTTTTCTGATCTCGGGGTTTTCTGTGAGCGGTGGTTGTGGTGTGTCCTGCAACACAGATACCCCATGGGGTACCCTACCGGGGATTCGGCCCCGCTTCGCAGACCGGGTCCTCGTCGAATCCGGCGGACGGAATCGCGTGGGACGAAGGTACCGGACGCTGGTCGGCAGATGCCGAGCGCTGTGCGCCCTGCCGAGACCACCGGTGATCGTTGTGGTAACGAGCGTTGATCGAAGCCATCGACGCCTCGACATGGCTGGTGCGCGCCTGGGGTGCGGGGCTCTTGGCGGTGTTGCACGCGGCCATCCCTCCCTCGCACCCCTGAGGACTCCGGGCTGCGGGCCGAAGAGCTGTGTCGTGTCTTCCTGATCGCCTTCGGGTTGATCCTCCACGACGTCCCCGAAGGTCTTGCACGCCTCGCCCAGCGACGCCTGGACATGACACCGTCGCAACCGGTGTTTGGTCAGGGCGGCGTGGCGGCGACTCGGAGGAGCAGGTCGTCGATGAAGTCCGGGGTGACCGGCTGACCGAGGACGATGCGTCGATGCATGATCGGGCCGGCCAGATAGGAGATGGCCCGGTCGGGGTCGAGGGTCGGGTCGATCGATCCGTCGATGGCACCGCGTTCGACCAGGTCGCGGATCGCGCCCATCCGGCGTTCGATGATCTCTCGCCGCAGGGCATCCATCTGCGGGGTGTCGCCTCCCTGGACCAGGAGCGTCGTGAAGAACACGGCGCTGTCGTCGGAGAACACGCCAGCGACGATCGCCAGGAGCATCGACCGGAGGTCGGTGAGCGCGTTGCCGGTCGTTCCGGGCGGGGTCACTCCCAGGCGCGTCTCGATCGCATCGGCCAGCAGGTCGTCGATCCGGGGCCAGTGCCGGTAGACGGTGGCGCGTCCGACCTTGGCCGCCCGGGCCACGGAGGAGTGGGTGACCTCGCTCGGACCGCCCGACTCGAGGAGGGACGAGACCGCAGCGAGCACCCGGCTGCGGGTCGCTGTGATCCGAGGATCGGGCTGGGTCTCGCCGGGCGGTGACATGAGACAGAGTGTATCGGTGTGTTCTGCTGATACAGTATGTCTCATAGCGAGACTGGATGTCTCAGAAGGAGGACGTGATGACCGACGAAACACCATCGGTTGCCCTCACGGCAGCAACGAAGGTCTACGGCTCCGCCGACGCCGAAGTCCGGGCGCTCGACGACGTCACCATCGCCTTTCCCCGAGGTCAGTTCACTGCGGTCATGGGGCCGTCGGGCTCGGGAAAGTCGACGCTGTTGAACTGCATGGCCGGACTCGACCGGCTCACGTCGGGCACGGTCGAGATCGGTGGCGTCGATCTGCGCGATCTCAGCGACCGCGACCTCACGATCCTGCGGCGTACTCGCCTCGGGTTCATCTTCCAATCTTTCAACCTCCTTCCGGCCCTCACCGCCCGGGAGAACATCACGTATCCGCTCGATCTGTCCCGGAGCCGAGTGGACCCCCAGTGGTTCGACGAGCTCATCGGGGTGCTCGGCCTCCGTGATCGCCTCGACAACCGGCCGTCCCAGCTGAGTGGCGGACAGCAGCAACGCGTCGCTGTCGCCAGGGCCCTGGTGTCGAAGCCGGAGGTGGTCTTCGCTGATGAGCCGACCGGTTCGTTGGATTCGCACACCTCCGGCGAGATCCTGTCGTACCTGCGGGAGGCAGCGGATCTCGGTCAGACGATCGTGATGGTCACCCACGACCCGTACGCCGCAGCACACACCCACAACGTGGTGTTCTTCCAGGACGGCGCTCCCGTCGGTGAGCTCGCCAGCCCGACCGCGGACGGGGTGCTGGATCGCATGAAGTCACTCGGAGCCGACCGATGACCCGCCGTGTTCTGCGCCAGCTCTGGATCAGTCGGAGCAGGTACCTGCTCACCTTCCTCGCGATCGTGATGGGTGTGGCCTTCGTGAACGCGACCCTCACGCTCACCGATTCGATCGGCGCCGGGGACGAGGCCACCGTCGAGGCCGGCGAGGCCGGCATCGACGCGGTCATCGACGCGGTTCCGGGCACGCCCCCGGCAGGGTTCTCCGGTCCTGCGGAGATGGTGTCCGCCGGCATCGGTATCCCGACGTCCGTCCTCGGCACCGTCACGGCCGATCCCGACGTTGCCGCTGCGCAAGCGGTCTGGCATGCCAACGCGTCGCTCCTCTCGGCCGACGGGTCGATCATCGGGCAGAGCCGCGGGCCGTTCAACGAGGCCGAGACCTGGATCACCGATTCCGAGACGGCCCGGTGGCACATCGCTGAGGGTCGCGCCCCGGCCAAACCCGGTGAGATGGCGCTCGATGCCGCCACCGCCCGCGACTTCGGTGTGGTGCTCGGTGACGAGTACCGACTCGCCACCGAACGCTCCTCGACGCCGCTCACCGTGGTCGGCATCGCCCGGTACGGCCCCGCCGATCGGCTCCCTTCGCGGACCACGGTCCTCGTGGCCCCTGACGAGCCTGCGCTCATCGGTCAGGGCGATGTGGCCACGCAGATCGTGGTGCGTGGCGTTCCCGGTGTGAGCCCGGATGTACTGGTCGACGGGCTTCGTGCCGATCTCGCACAGTCCGGTGAGACGGTACGGGTGCGCTGCGGCGATGCAGCCGCCGAGGCCGAGCTGGCCCGGATCGCCGTCGAGAGCACGATCTTGTCGAGGTTGCTCACGGTGTTCACGATCGTCGCGGCGCTCACGGGGATGCTGATTATCACCAACACCTTCGCCATCTCCATGGTGCAGCGACGCCGCGAGCTCGCCCTGATGCGAGCGATCGGCAACACCCGATCCGAGCTCGTCCGATCCGTTCTCACCGAAGCCTTCATCCTCGGGGTTGCCGCCACGGCCCTGGGTCTCGTGCTCGGTCGGTTCGTGGTGGTCCTCATCCAACTGCTGTTCGATCGAGCGGGCGTCGAGGCGTTCAACGGCCCGGTCATCTTCACGGCTGGAACACTGGCAACGACGATCTTCATCGGTGTCGTCATCACGTTGCTCTCTGCGTTGCGGGCCGCCGTCTCTGGTTCACGGGTCCCGCCCGCCGCGGCGCTCCGCGATGCAGCCGTGGACGAGTCGTCGGCCCCTTGGTGGCGGCGCGGCTTGGCGCCGGTCCTCGTGGTCATCGGTGTGGCCGCCACCAGCGCGGGGATCGCATCGCAGCGCAACCAGCTGATGCTCGCCGGAACCCTCCTGGCGGTCATCGGGATCTACCTGGCCGGTCCGTTGTTCGCCTCGCTGGCCGCTGGCGCGGCACGACCGGTCCTGGCCGTCGTCGCCGGGGCCACGGGGCGCATCGCGGCACGAAATGCGGCCCGATCGCCGCGGCGTGTGTCGTCGGCAGCGGCGGGCTTGATGATCGGCATCGCTGTCGTGGCGTTCTTCAGCATCCTCGCCGGGACCGTCAAGACCCTTCAGGTCGGTCCCACGTCAGCGCTGCGCGCCGACCATGTCGTCACACCCCTCGGTGCCCCCGCCGGGAAGGTCCCGGGTGATCTCACTCCCGAGCTCCGAGCCGTGCCCGGGGTGAACGATCTTGCCGCCATCCATGTCACGGGCGGCCTCCTTGCCGACCCATCGGAAGCCACGACCGCGACCCCGAACGCGATCCCCGTCGGCATGATCGAGGCGGACAACCTCGACGCGGTCTACGACCTCGACGCCACCGGGGCCGATGCCGGCCACCTCGAACCCGGTCAGATGATGGTCGCCTCGTCCGAACTGGGAGCCCATCCCGTCGGCTCGGACCTGACCATCAGCGGCGTCGCCGGCGTGGCGAAGGGCACCGTGGTGGGATCGTTCGCCACGGCGCTCCCTGGGTTCGCCTCCCCGAAGGTGCTCCTGGATCAGGACACCTACTCGGCGGTGTTCAGCGACCCCGGGACGGTCGCGATCTTCCTGGCCACCAATGGTCAGCAGGCCACGCTCGACGCGGTCGCGCGAGCGACGAACGGGTCAGGTCGGTTCCAGACCGCTGAGGAGTATGCCGGGGCGAGCTCGTCACCTGTCGACACCATCCTCAACCTCATCTATGCCCTGCTCGGCATCGCGGTGGTGATCGCGCTCGTCGGGCTGGCCAACACGATGGCGCTGTCGATCCGGGAACGAACGGCCGAGATCGGAGTGGCCCGGGCCATCGGCACGACCCGGGCCCAGGTCGTCTCGTCCGTGCTCCTGGAAGCGTCGATCACGACGGTCCTCGGTGTTGCGATGGGTTTGACCATCGGCATCGGTGTCTCGTTCCCGACCGTGACCTTGCTCGACAACGCCGCCATCACGTCACCGGTGATCCCGATCGCCAGGCTCGTCGTGATCGCCCTCCTCGGTGCCGTCGCCGGCACCATCGCCACCATCGCGCCGTCGCTCGTCGCCGCCCGCCGCTCACCACTGGAGTCGATCACGGCACTCTGACGCCTCGACCGCGTGCGCAGTCGTGGAACGCGATCAGGCCAAGGGAGCGGCGCGGATGATCGATCGCTGAAAGGATCGAACCATGGCACGTCAGAGCTCACGCGGTCGGGGTCCCGCATCTGGTCGTCAGGCGCCGCAGGCCCAGGGCATGTCGTCGTCGTCGACCCCGATCGATCGTCGTACCGCCCTCGGTCTGGTCGGTGGCGCGGGAGCCCTCGTCGCGCTCACCGCCTGCGGCGGCGGCAACGGGGGTTCGTCGACGTCCACGACCGCGTCGAGCGTGGTGAAGGCCGGGACCGCGGTGGTGCCGGAGGGGATGCCTCAGCTCGAGGCCGAGGTCCGCGATCTGCACCTTCGACTGGTGGCGGCCCCGGCTACGGCGGAGATCGTCGCGGGAACGCCGACCGATGTCCTGAGCTTCGGGGCCGAGGTGATCGACGGCGACCCGGCGAGCGTGACCCCGAGCGGGTCGTACCTCGGCCCGACGCTGCACGTGCGCACCGGGCAGCGGGTGCGGGTCATCTTCGAGAACCAGTTGTCGCAGGAGACCATCGTGCACTGGCACGGGTTGACCGTCCCGCAGGAGCAGGACGGTCAGCCCCTCGAAGCGGTGGGCCCCGGCGAGACCTACGAGTACGACTTCACCGTGGTCAACGAGCCCGGCACCTACTGGTATCACCCCCACCCTCATCACCTGACCGGCGAGCAGGTCTACCGGGGCCTGGCCGGACTCCTGATCGTCCACGGCGACGAGCCCGAGACCACGTTGCCGCACGGTGCCCGGGACCTGGGGTTCGTGCTGCAGGACCGCACCATCGGCGCCGACGGCCAACTCGTCTACGTCGCCTCGAACCACGATGTCATGGCGGGGTTCGTGGGAGAGACGCTGGTGACCAACGGCGTTGCCGGTCTCGCCACGAGCGTTGAGCGGGCGCCGTACCGGCTCCGCTTCCTCAACGGGGCGAACTCCCGGACCCAGATCCTGACCTTGTCGACCGGAGAGCCCCTCCAGGTGGTCGCCACGGATGGGGGACTTCTGCCCGAGGTCGCGAATGTTCCCGGGCTGGTGCTGACCCCCGCCCAGCGCAGTGATCTCTGGATCGACTTCTCCTCGTACGAACCAGGCCAGCAGATCGACCTGCTCACCGCCGGCACCTTCGTCGAGGTCCCCGGAATGATGGGCGGTGGCCGTAAGGGCAACGGGGGCATGGGCCGTGGAGGCATCGGTGGTGGTGCGGCGTTGACACTCAACCCGAAGGTGGCCATGAGCTTCGTCGTCGCCGACGGTCCCGCCGAGCCGGGCGAGGTTCCGCAGGGTCTGGCCGGTCAGGTGACGATCGAGCCGTCCGAGGCGGTCAACACCGACACGCCGCGGGTCTTCGAGCTCATGACCCGACAGGCAAGTCATTGGATCAACGGCATGCAGTGGGAAGGGCGCACGGCGGCCGAGTGGGAGACCGTGGCCTTCGGGACGACGGAGATCTGGGAGTTCGTCAACCTGTCCCCGATGGCGCACCCGATGCACCTGCACGGCAAGGCGTTCCGGGTGGTCGACCGGTCATGGGTGAACGCGTCGGGCGAGGAGTCATGGGCGCAGATCTCCAGCGGCATCGTCGAGACGGGCACACGCGACACCGTCCTGGTGTGGCCGGGCCAACGAGTGCGGATCGCCGTGAGCTTCGACACCTACCGCGGCTACTTCCTCTACCACTGCCACATCCTCGAGCACGAGGACGGCGGCATGATGCGCAACTTCCTGATCACCTGACGAACGGGACGATTCCAAGGTCAGGAGCCTCCAACGAACCCAGGGTGGTTCACAGCTTCGCTGCGGTCGGCGTCGCCAAGGTGCGCCTGACGGGAGGCGAACCCCTGCTGCGGCGCGGCCTCCCGGACCTCGTGTCGAGGATCGCGACCGTCGACGGCATCCGCGACCTCGCCATGACCACGAACGGCACGCTTCTCGCACCGGTTGCCCGGGACCTGCGGGTCGCTGGCCTGCACCGTTTGTCGATCAGCCTCGACACGCTTCGCCCCGAACGGCACCACGAGATCACCAAGCCCGACAGCCACAGCGCGGTCATCGCCGGGATCGACGCCGCAGCCGATGCAGGGTTCACCGGGACGAAGATCAACACCGTCGTCACCCGCGGTGTGAACGACGACGAGCTCACTGACCTCGTCCACTTCGGTGCGGCACACCGCGCGGAGGTGCGGTTCATCGAGTACATGGACGTCGCCGGTGCATCGCGATGGGACGAGCGGCTCGTCGTGTCCCGCAGCGAGATCCTCGCCACGGTCGGCGCCGCGCTCGGGCCGGTGACCGCACTCCCGACACGGCCGTCGGCGCCGGCACGGCGCTACCGGGCCGGCGACGGGACGGCCTTCGGGATCGTCGCTTCGACCAGCACCCCGTTCTGTGCTTCGTGCGACCGCAGCCGGGTCACCGCCGACGGCCTCTGGTACCATTGCCTGTACGCGGCCACCGGCACCAACCTGCGCACACCGCTACGCCGCGGAGCAACCGCTGAGGAGCTCCGCGACCTGGTCGCATGCGGGTGGGCCCGACGGGTCGACCAGGGCGCCGTCGACCGTCTCCGTCTCGCCGAGCGCCGAGCTGCCACTCCCGTCGAGGTCACCCGACGAGACGTCCACCGTGAGATGCACACCCGTGGCGGCTGAGGCCGAACCGGCCACGATGACCGTGGCTGTCCGCTGCCTCGGGCCAGCCGAGCGCGCCGCCGGGGCCCGCAGCGTGGAGGTCACCGTGTCGGTCACGGCCACGGTCGCAGACGTCGTCAGCGCACTCGAGTCCCACCCCGTCTCCGGCGCCGGTGTCGCGCCGCTGCTGCCGCAGTGCGCCGTGGCCGTCGGCGACGAGATCGTGGACCGAACTGCCCGCGTCGCGCCTGCGGCCGACGTCGCGCTGCTGCCTCCGGTCGCCGGCGGATGACGCCGGACCCGTCCCGTTCCGGGTCGACCGGCACCGATCTCCGGGAGCTGTCATGACCGCGGTAATACAGGCCTTCACGTGCGGCCACCTCACGATCCCAACCGGGTTCCTCCTCGCCGGCCGCGACGGCACCACGCGTGTGCCGATCACGTCCTACCTCGTTGACCACCCCAAGGGCCGGCTCGTCTTTGACACCGGCCTCCACCTGAGCACCCAGACGGACTCGGCCGCGCACATCGGCGAGGTTCTGCATGCTTTCCACGAGTTCGACTACGGCGACGGCGAAGACATCGCCGCCCGTCTCGAACCGGTAGAACGATCGGTAGAACCATCGCGACCCCATGTCGAGAGGCAACGAAGGTTCACGTCAACCGGCGGGTGGGACGTGCGAATGCGAGGTTGCGCAGCGGTAGAACGCGCTTTGCCGTATGCGCAGTCGGAGGCGGTCCCGTTAGAGCGGCGCGGCGTCCCGGTCTGTGGTTGGGTGGAGCGCTCCTTCGGCCAGGCGCAGGGCATGGTCTGGGTCGTGGAGCTGGTGGGGAGCGTGGGTGACCACGACGGTCGCGGTTTGTCGGGTGGTGGTGAGCTCGGCGAGGAGAGCCATGATCTCCCGCCCGCGGGCATCGTCGAGTGCTGCGGTGGGTTCGTCGGCGAGCACGACCGAGGGATTGCCCATGAGCACTCGGGCGATCGCGACGCGTTGCCGTTCGCCGCCGGAGAGCTGTCCGGGTCGGTGGTGGAGCCGGTCGCTGAGCCCGACGGTGTCGAGCAGGTGGCGGGCCTGGTCGCGGTCGTCGGTGGTGATCTTGCCGTCGAGGTGGGCGACGAGTTCGAGCTGTTGGATGGAGGTGAGGGATGGGAACAGGTTGGCGCTCTGGAAGATGAGGCCGATGTGGTCGCGTCGGACGGTCGCACGGCGACGGTCGGGTGCGTCCGATAGGTCCTCGCCGTCGATGAGGACCTGCCCCTGGTCGGGTCGGCGCAGGAGGCCGGAGACGGCGACGAGGGTGGACTTGCCGGACCCGGACACGCCCGTGACGGCGATGAGCTCGCCGGGTCCGACGGCGAGTGTGGTTCCGTCGAGGATCGTGAGCCGGTCGGGGCCGTCGGCGACGGTGACGTTGATGTCCTGTAGTTGGAGTGTCATGGGTCCTCAGGGCTGGGAGGTGAGGGCGATGGCGGGATCGACGCGGGTGATGCGTCGGAGGGCGACGAGGCTTCCGAGCATCCCGGCGACGATGAGCAGGGCGGCGGAGGAGATCAGTGATCCGGCTTCGAGTCGGAACGGCACCTCGCCGCCGATGAGCGATCCGGCTCCGACGGCGACGACCATGCCGAGCGCGGTGGCGGTGGCGAGGATGATTGCGAGCTGCCCGAGCGCGTCGCGCACGACGTAGGTCGTCGACGCACCGAGCGCCTTCAACAACCCGATCTGGTGGGTGCGTTGCACCGTCCAGACAGTGAAGAACGCGCCGACCACCAGCGCGGAGATGACGACGAGGAAGGTCCGGATCAGTGACATGGTGGCGCTCTCAGCGGCGAAGCCGGGTGAGCCGTCGTAGGCACCGGCCTTGGTGTACAGGTCCATGCCGTTCTGCTCGGCGATGGCTGCGAGATCGACCCCGCCGGGATCGCGCAGCGCGACGGCGTTGAACCGGTCGCGGTGGTTCTCCCCGTAGACGAGGTTCTGCCAGGTCTCGAGCGAGGTGAACGCGATCGACACATGGCCGTAGGAGCCGCCGTAGGTGAAGCCGAGCACCGGGAGCGTGATGTCGGGTCCGACCACGGTCAGCTCGTCTCCGATCTCGATGCCCTCGTCGGCGAACGCGTCGCTGAGTACCAGACCCCCTGCTTCGAGTGCGTCGTCGCCTCGTTCGTCAGCAGCGAGGAAGCTTCCTGGCGGGGTGCCGAGGAGGGCCAGGTCCACCGTTGCGCCGTCGGGGGTGCGGGCGTTGAAGAACGACAGGCCGACCGGTGCCGCATCGTCTCCGAGGCGGTCCTGCCAGGCTGCGAGCTGGTCGGGGCCGAGGCTGGACCGGCTGAACTCCGAGCCTGAGCCCTCTTGGAACGCCACGTGGGTCAGAGGGAGTCGTCGCAGGCCCGAGATGCCGTCGTCGACGAGGCCGGTTGCCAGGCCGGACAGCAGGCCGGCCAGCAGCGACACCAGGGCGATGACCGCACCGACGAGCGCGAATCGGCCACGGGCGACGAGCAGATCTCGCAGGGCGAGGTACACGGGCGAACCTTTCAGCGATAGGACGGAACGTCCCACGCATTGTGGCGTCGACCGCGGCAGATCGACATCAACCCGGGTGTTGGTCGCGAACCATCCGAAAGGATGACCCCGCCGAGCCGTGCGGGGCTGGGCCCCTATCTAGGCTGGTTCGAGTGCCCGATGACGAAGGAGCCACCCCGGCCCAGAACCGGTCGATGCGCATGCTGCGGGTGGTCCAGCACGTGCTGTTCACCGCGATGGTCGTGCTCGGAGCGGCCCGTTCCGCGTTCGACGACGGGGCCACGGCGGCCGAGGTGGTCGTAGGTGGAGCGCTCCTAGCGTGGTACTGGGAAGGCTCTGAGGCGGCCCGACGGTGGCGGCGACCCTCGCAACGCACGTGGCTGGCGGTGCTGAGCGGGTTGTGCCTCGCCGCGGTGTGGGTCTCAGCCGATTTCGCCTGGGTGTCCTTCGCCGTGTTCGTCACGTTCGCCACCACCCTCGCACCGGCCCCCGCGGTCGCCGCCATCGTGACCATGGCGGCGGGGACCGGCGCGATCCTGGTCGGCCGCTGGCCCGATGGCGGGCACTGGGCGGCGCAGATCGTCGGTCCGCTGGTCGGAGCAGCTGCGGCCGGCGCGCTCGTCGGAGTCGGCCGCGTCGCCTCCGCCGAGACCGTTGAGCGTCAACGGCTGCTCGACGAGCTCCTCGCCACCCGTGACGACCTGGCCCGCGCGAACCTCGCAGCTGGGGCGAGAGAGGAACGCGAGCGGCTCACCGGCGAGATCCACGACACCCTGGCTCAGGGCTTCACCTCCGTGGTCATGGCCGCTCGGCGGGCCCGCCGAGCGTTGGCGGACGACGATGGCGCCGCCACGGCCGCCGAGGTCGACCACATCGAGGAGCTCGGCCGTACCGGCATCGATGCCGCTCGGCGGAACGCTCAACATCGACTCCGAGCCGGGCCAGGGCTCGACCATCAACGCGACGATCCCGCTGCGACCCGGACCGGGAGCAGCACCATGATCCGCATCGTGATCGTCGATGACCACCCCGTCGTGCGGGCGGGGCTGCGCACGGTTCTCGACGCAGCAGACGACATCGTGGTGGTGGGTGAGGCCCACGATCACGACACCGCGGTCGTCGCGATCGCCGACCTCGAACCCGACGTCGTGGTGCTCGACGTCCATCTCGGAACCGGGCCGAGTGGACTCGACGTCCTGCGCCAGGTCCAACGATCCCAGGCCCGCCCGCGCGTGTTGGTCGTCACCGTCTTCGACAACGACATCGACATCGATGCGGCACTCGAGGGCGGTGCCGCCGGATACGTCCTCAAGGATGCGCCCGAAGTAGACCTGATCAGCGCCGTTCGGGCCGTCGCTGCCGGCCACCAGCCCCTCGATCCCCGGGTAGTTGCCAGAGTTGTAACCAGATCGAGGCGCAACTCCGACATCCCCTCGCCACGAGAACTGGAAGTTCTTGCTGCGGTGGCCGACGGTCACGACAACGCCACCATCGCCCGCGACCTCTACATCAGTCAGGCCACGGTCAAGAGCCACCTCGCCAGTGTGTTCGCCAAGCTCGGTGTGGCCACCCGCACCGGTGCGGTCGCCGAAGCACGTCGGCGCGGTCACTTGCGGTGAACCGGCTCACTCACGACCCGAAGATCCCCGATCCCGCCTCTCAGCAGCCCCCCGGCATCGCGCATGTGGGCCGAACCTACGCGTGGCGCGCCAGGCGCTCGGTCGGTCCACATCGGTCAGTGCGCCGGGCATCGCGCTCGGCAACTGGTGAACGACTGCGGCCGGCCGATCGTGACTATCTCGTCCTGGTCGCCCTGACCGGTCGCCCCGACGGCCGGGTGCGCCTCAACAAGCTCGCGCGCGACCACGGCTGGGAGCCTGCACAGGTTTCCCCGGGAACCTGACACCGCGGTCGCGAAACCTGGTCCTCGCGTGATCGGGGGAAGGACCAGCATTTCCGAATCACAATTCGGATATAGTCGATCACCATGGAGAATGGAGGTCGTAGCGCTCCGCATGCGCGTCGTGGGCGGCCGCCGAAGGTCGGTCGGGAGCGCATCGTGGATGCGGCGGTTCGGCTCGGCTTGGATTCCTTCACGATGGTGGGGTTGGCCGAGGACCTCGGGATCTCTCCGGCGACGCTTTACTCGCACGTCGCCGGACGCGACGAGGTCATCGCGTTGGTCGAGTCGAGGCTGCACGGCACGATTCGCGAGTTCGCGACCGATGCGACGGAATGGCGCGGGTGGCTGGCCGACTTCGCCGCGCTGGTGCGTCGCGAGCTGGGCTCGTCGGCTGCGACGTTGCTGAACGCGACCCGGGATGACGCGTCCATGCGGATCGACATCGGCGAACCGGGCCTGCGGCTCTTGATGGCGGCGGGGTTCAGTTCGGTGGAAGCGGCGTATGCCGTGTGGCTCGTCGTCCGGGTGGCGATCACCGCGTCGAGCGGGACCGATCCGAGCTTCACCCGGTTCCTGGTGCCGACCGCGGAGCTGGTCGATGCTGCGAGAGACGCTGACACGTTCGTCGCGCTGCGTCGGGTCCACGATGACCTCACCACCTCAGAGGACCACGACACCTTCGCGTTCGATCTGGAGATCGTGCTGGACGGCATCGCCGCCCGGCTCGAACGGGCAACAACAGGAGACTGACATGGCCGTCACCACCGCCCGGTCCGACATCGACGCGTTCGAACCGGCCCAGCTCGGCCCCCTGACGCTCCGCAATCGGGTCATCAAGGCCGCGACGTTCGAAGGCGTGATGCCCCGTGGAGCGGTCACCGACGAGCTGATCGAGTTCCACACGACCGTGGCCCGAGGCGGCGCAGCGCTCAGCACTGTCGCCTACTGCGCTGTGTCGATGGGCGGTCGGGTGAGCAGCGACACGATGGTGATGACCGAGTCCCTCATCGGCGATCTCCAGCGCCTCACCTCTGCGGTGCACGCCGAGGGCGCGCTGGTGTCGGCGCAACTCGGTCACGCGGGCCTCGTCGCCCAGTCTCAGTCGAAGCGCCACCCGAGCTTGGCTCCCTCTGGCCGGTTCAGCGCACCGGCGAAGGGGTGGGTCAAGGGCGCGACACGCCGAGACCTCGACGAGGTCGTGGCCGACTTCGAGCGTGCAACCCGCGTCGCGATCGAAGCAGGGTTCGACGCGCTCGAGATCCACCTCGCCCACAACTATTTGCTGAGCTCGTTCTTCAGCCCCAACCTCAACCGGCGCCGCGACGAGTTCGGCGGAAGCATCGAGAACCGCGCCACGTTCCCCCGACGGGTCGTCGACGCGGTACGAAGGGTCGCCGATGGCAAGGTGGCGGTGCTGGCGAAGTTCAACATGGCCGACGGCGTCGAGCGTGGCCTGTGGCTCGAGGAGAGCCTGCAGTTCGCCCAGCTGCTCGAGCAGGACGGCGCGCTCGACGCGCTTGAGCTGACCGGCGGTAGCTCGCTGCTGAACGGCATGTACTACTTCCGCGGGGACGTGCCCCTCCGCGAGTTCGCCGCCGCGCAGGGCCCCATCGTGGGACTCGGCGTGCGGGCGTTCGGTCGGCGCATCCTTCCGGAGTTGCCGTTCGAGGAGGCGTTCTTCCTGCCGTTCGCCCGGCAGTTCCGCCGAGAGCTCGACATGCCGCTGATCCTTCTCGGCGGCATCAACGAACGGGCCACGATCGACGGTGCTCTCGGCGAGGGATTCGAGTTCGTCGCCATGGCCCGGGCACTGCTACGGGAACCAGATTTGGTCAACAGGATGGCGACCTCACCGAACGCCGTGGGGCTGTGTGTGCACTGCAACAAGTGCATGGCCACCATCTACAGCCGGACCCGCTGCGTCCTCGCGACCGGAGCTGACGGAAAAGGCTCGGGCCGTTGAAGCGGCTCAGCGGACGAGTCGCGGTCGTCACCGGAGCGGGCAGCGGGATCGGCCGTGCGACCAGCCTGGCCCTCGCCGAGCGCGGGTGCTCGATCGCAGTGGTCGACGTGCAGCGCGACGGGGCCGAGGAGACCGCTGATCTGATCCGTTCGCTCGGCACCCGGGCGAGCGTGCACGTCGCGGATGTGCGTGATCCGAAGCGCATGGGCGAGCTCCCGTCCGAGGTCGAGGGCTCGCTCGGTTCGTGCCAGATCTTGGTGAACAACGCCGGGGTGACCGCTGCTGGTGCGTTCGCGGATGAGACGGTCGAGGATCTGCGCTGGATCGTCGACATCAACGTGTGGGGTGTGGTGCACGGATGCCGTGCGTTCCTGCCGATGCTGCGGGAGGCCGACGAGGCTCACATCGTAAACATGTCGAGCATGGTTGGGTTGCTCGGTCTTCCTCACAACGTGTCGTACTCGCTCACCAAGGGCGCGGTGCGGGCGTTCAGCGAAGCGCTGCGCGGCGAGCTGGTCACCACCAAGGTGGGGGTCACCGTGGTCTTCCCGGGCGCGATCCACACCAACATCACCACTGGTGCGCGGGGTGGGCAGGCCGCTCGGCTCGCCGAGATGGGGCAGTCCCGTCTGGCGCCCCACGTGATGAGGCCGCCCTCCGCAGTCGCTCGTCGGATCGTGTCGGCGATCGAACGCGACCGTGCACGTGTCGTCGTCGGGCCCGACGCCCACGTCGTGAGTGCGCTCACCCGGGTGCTGCCCGGGCGATCGGGCCTCGTCGGCCGTCTCACGAACCGCCTCGACGCATGATGTCGAACATGGACTTCCCCGCGTTCGCCATCGCCTGCGGCGAGGAAGGCTCCGACCCGCTCGTGCTACACGAAGGACGGGTCGTCCGCGTCGACCAGTACCGAGCAAGCGGACATCTCGAACGGCTCGACGCGGACCTCGCCGATGTCGCGGGGCTCGGAGTGAAGGTGTGGCGCTACGGCATGCCCTGGCGGCTGACCGAACCGGAACCCGGGGTCTACGACTGGACGCTGTGGGATCGAGCGCTCGAGGCGTGCCGGCGCCACGGGCTCAACCCGGTGATCGACCTGTGCCACTTCGGTCTGCCCGACCACCACGGCGGGTTCTGCGACACCACGTGGGTCGACGATTTCGCCCGCTACGTCGACGCGTTCCTGGCCCGCTATCCAGAACCACGGTGGTTCACGCCCGTCAACGAGCCGGGCATCACCGCCATGTTCTCCTCGCTCCTCGGCATGTGGAACGACCGCCTCGCCAGCGAGGACGACTACTTCGTCGCGCTGGGAAACGTCGCGCTCGCGAACCTCGAGGCACTCGCCCGCATCCGAGCCGACCGAGACGGCTGGTGGATCGGGTCCGAAGGCTTCGGCTGCGACCTCGCCGACGCCGACGACGAGGCCGGCATCCGCGCCGCCACCCGTGCCCGTGACCTGCAGCAGGCCGTCTGGGATCTGCACCTCGGTCTCGCACCCCGGGGCGGCGCGGCGCGCCTGACCGATGTCGTGGCCGACTCGATCCAGTCGCGCATCGAGGCCCTCGTCGGAGTCGTCCCACCCGACCGGATCATCGCCGGCCACGACATCTACCCCGTCAGCGTCACCGTGCACGGGACACGTGCCGGTAGGCCGCTGTCGATCGCCGATCGCGTCCGCGCCTACGAGGACGAGGCGACCGCCTGGCATGAGCGCTACCAGGTGCCGTTCTGGGTGTCCGAGACCTCCAACCTCGGCCTTCCGGTCGACCAGGGCAGCGAGTGGCTCGCCGCGCTCACCGCATCGCTCGACACCCTTGCGGCGAGCGGCCTGCCGGTCCGGGGGATCTGCTGGTACAGCCGAGGCGACCAGTACGACTGGGACACCGCACTGATGTCGCCGATCGGCACCGTCACCGAAGTCGGACTCTTCGACGCCCAACGGCACCCACGCCCGGTGGCGCAGCACTACGCCACGCTGGCCCGCCGACACCCCTGAACGAGCAGCGAAGCAGCACCGAACCCTCACGAGGAGATGGCGACGTGACCCACGAGAACGAGCTGACATCCGAGATCGACCTGTGCACGCCCGACGGCAGACGGCTGAACCGCGCCGCTCTCGGCTGGTCACGCCGACCGCTGCACCGGGCGAACCTGGATGGCTGCTTCGGTATCAACAAGCGCTGGGACTACTGGGCGATCCTCGCCGGTGACCTCGTCGTGTCGTCGGTCTACGCGGACATCGACCACTTCGGTCTGGCCGACGTCTGGTGGGCCGACCTGGCCGCGGGAACAACAGGAGGCAATGGGATCATCACGACCGACCGTGGTGCGCTCGTCCTGCCGGACCGCCCCGGGACCACTCCGCTTCGCGTCGAGCGCGACGGCTTCGCGCTGGAGATCGTCGATGAGCCCGGATCGACGCGCCTTAGCGCCTCGTGGACCGAACACGACGGGACACCGGGCGCACTCGACGTGTCGATCGAACTGCCCGAGGGCCACGAGTCGCTCAACGTAGTGATCCCGTGGAGTGACGAGCGGTTCAACTACACCTCCAAGCACCAGGCCCGACCTGCCACCGGCCAGCTCACCGTCGGCGACCGGCACTCGGAGATCGGCGGTGGTAGCTCGGACGCGTGGGGCGTGCTCGACGTAGGGCGTGGGCGCTGGCCATCGGAGATCACGTGGAACTGGGGTGGCGGCGCCGGACGGTGCGGCGCCACGTCGTCGGGTTGCAGTTCGGCGCGAAGTGGACGGAGGGGTCGGGCTACACCGAGAACGGCCTGATCGTCGACGGCCGGCTCACCAAGCTCGGCCGCGAGCTCGACTGGTCCTACGACTGGGACGAACCCCTCAACCCGTGGCGCGTCGTGGACCCCGGCGGACAGCTCGATGTGACGCTGCAGCCCCGCTACGACAAGCACTCGAAGCTCCCAGGACGCGACCAGGGATCGGAGACCCACCAGGTCTTCGGAACCTGGTCGGGCCGCCTTCGCACCGACGAAGGCATCGAGATCGAGATCCACGACATCCAGGGCTTCGCGGAAGAAGCACGCCAGGAGTGGTGAACGATCGGCGAGGTCGGGGTTCAATCGGTAACGGTGCCCACGCGTGGTCGCCCTCAGCCGCGATCGCCCGATAAGTCCACAGTCTCGCCGGGCAGACCGCCGGCCCAAGGACAGGCTCGAAGAGCAAGGCCGGTCAGGGCAACCTGCGTGTAGTTCTCCGGTCTCGCCGTGCTCTCGTGGCATGCGCCCGGGCCATTGCCTTTCTTCGATTGGCTTCGCTGGGCGGAACGCCGTCGGGTGGAACCCGACGATCGGCCGAAGTCGTCGAGCCGTCGGCGTCACGGACGCCTCCGGCAACAGCCTTCACGGTTCTTGTCGACCTCGTCGCCGGCCCGTCCAGGAGGGCCTCACGTTTCTATTCTACCGGGTCTTCTACCGAACGCCGGTAGAAGACCCGCCGCCGGCTGTGCTCAAGGGCAAGCACGCCCGGTGCCTGGAGAACCATGACCTGGGCGTTTGCGGGCCGTCCGTGACGGTCGGGTCGGATCCGCCTGGGTGATCTTCGGGCCGCGTTCCCGAAGGTCAGGAGCGGATGGGCTCACGTGACCGGCGTGCGCACCCCAGCCCCAACCCACGGCTCCGTCAGTCGAGCCGGATCTTTTTCGTGAACCTAGATGGCGAGCCGGACATGTACAGGAGACTGGAGCACTTCATAGGAGCACGATGACCGAACCAACCGATGTCGAGCTGTGGGGGAGGGTCCGAGCCGGCGACCCCGAGTCGTTCGGCGAGATGTTCAGCCGGCACGGACCGACGATCCACCGATACGCAGCGCGTCGCACCGGCGATCTCACCCAGGCGGACGACATCACTGCGACCGTCTTCTTGGAGGCTTGGCGCATCCGCGAGCGGACCGAACTGCTCCATCCTTCTGCGCTTCCTTGGCTCTACGGCGTCGCCACGAACGTCATCAACAACTGGCGTCGGAGTCGTCGGCGCCACGACGCCGCTCTGCGTCGAATCGGCGACCTCCCCCGGCCGAGTCCGCGGCTCGTAGATGAACGAGTTGCCGCTGTGCTGGAGGCGCGACGGGTCTTGGACCGGGTGACCCACCTGCCGCGCCGTGAACTCGATGTTGTCGTGCTCGCCACCTGGGAGGGGCTCTCCACCGCAGAGATCGCCGCTGCTCTCGACATCCCGCTCGGGACCGTCAAGTCCCGCCTCAACCGCGCCCGCACCCGCCTCGCCTCCGATTCGGAACCAACTCCCGCGCCCCGATTCGCCACGACCCCGAAGGACCTGACATGACCCGCCAGAATCACTCCGCCACCGCCACCCTCACCACCGATGATGCCGATCGTCTTCGTCGTGGTCTCGTCGACGAGGCCCGTAGCTCGTTGCAAGCCACCCCTAGCCTCCACGGAGGTGCGCGCCGTTCTCGCACAGCGTTGGTCGGGGCGGCTGCCTTCGTGATCCTTGTGGTCGGGTTTGTCGCCTTCGATGCTGGGCGCACGCCTCCCGCTGCTGAGGCGATGTTCACCGTCACGCCTCATGGCGACTGGATCGATATCTCCCCCAACCTTGACGTAGAGACCTTCGATCCCGACGCGGCGGTTGAGGAGCTGCGCGCGATCGGCTTCAAGGCCGAACGAGGTACATATGTTCAGTGGCGCGAAGAGAATGGTGACCTGAACACCAAGGCCCCCGAGACTGAAGGCCTCAGTTTCAGCTCACACGGTTTCGAGTTCGGTGACCGAACCGAGGTCATCTTCAACATCGAGGGTCCGGTGGGTGCCGAGTTCCCGGTCACCCCGGATGGCACGATGCTCGACTGGCAGGCAGCTGCTGAAGAGTTCGGCTTCCGCAACCCGATGGAACAGCGAGATGGTCTCGAACTGCGCCGCGATGCCCCCATCACGATCTGGGTGCTGACGGCGCCCTGAGCAGACCGACGCCCTCCCGCTCCAAGTTGAGCTGGAACTGGTCTGCCTAGCGTTGCGGCGGCTTTCCTGAGTCTGAACCAACGTCTGGTCGTCAGGTCTCCCCGGCGTGGTATAGCATCGACGCTATGTCGTGGGGTGAGGTGGAGCTCGAGCCGGAGGTTCGGGACTGGTACCTCGCTCTGGACGAAGCCAACCAGGCACGCTGCCAGTTCAACCTCGACCGTCTCGCCGAGATGGGACCGCTGCTCGACGAGCCGTTCACCAAGCAGTTGGACGGCAAGCTCCGAGAGCTCAGGTTCTACCTCGATGGCCGCCCGACGCGGATCACGTACTGGATCGCGTCAGGTCGGCGGATCATCTTGCTCACGGTGTTCGTAAAGACCCAGCGTCGGGAACGGCGTGAGGTCCAGCGGGCGAAGCGAGCGTACGAGCGTTGCCTGAGCGAAGAACACGCTGTCGAGGAGGACGATTGATGGGAACCGATACCAAGCGCACGTCGTGGAGTGACCTGACCGAGCAGAGGCCCCGCACCGGGCCGGCTGCCGTCGCGTACGAGGATGAAGCTCGTATTGCTGCGTTCCGCGAGCTGGTTCACCGGCTTCGTACCGAGGCCGGTCTCACCCAGGCGGAGCTGGCCGAGCGCATGGGAACCACCCAATCGGCGATCGCCCGCATGGAAGGCGGGGGCACCCGGCCGACACTGGACACGCTCGAGAAGATCGCGTCAGCGGTCGGCGCCGACCTTGTTGTGGGTGTGGGGGAGAACCTCTCGGCCAACCGCTCGATCGCCAAGCTCGAACGCGACGGCCACGCGGTCGTACGCCGTGCGAGCTGAGCGCTGACTCGATCCTGCTGCCGCCGGGCCACGGAGTTCTGCGGCTCGAAGGTCAGCCGATGGATCAGCCTCCGAGGGCTGCTGGGGAGCGATCCGAGCGAGTGAGGGGCCACCGCTCAGCGCGCTGCCGGTGCGCCGAGACAGGCCTGCTGACTTCTACCGGGTCTTCTACCGAACCACCCGAAACAGGAGATGCCAGCCCGGCACGGACGGAGACCGCGGCGGGGTGAAAGCCCAGCTCAGCGCCATGATCTGGTACACAAAGGTACGGACCGACACCCTGATCTGATCCTCATAACCCGAAGGTCGCAGGTTCAAATCCTGCCCCCGCCACCAACTTGAGAGTGAAGGCCCAGGTCAGCGACCTGGGCCTTCGTCGTTGTCGGGGCGTTCTACCGGGTTCGGGGTTCGTTCTCTCGGGTGTTCAACCGGCTTTGGCGACCTTGGGGTTTTCGGAGGCGCGCGGGGTGAGGAGTGCTTCGATGACGCGGGCGGCGTCGGTGTGCATCCCTGGGAAGGTGTGCTGGTAGCTCTGGACAGTGAACACGAACTCGCTGTGTCCGAGGCGTTCGGAGGCGACCTTGGCGTCGACGTCGTTGGCGATGAGCAGGCTGGCGTGGGTGTGGCGCAGACCGTGGAACGGTATGACGGGGACGGGGGAGCGTCGCACGATCCGGTCGAAGCTCTGGCTGATCGAGTGGGGGTGCACGGGCCCGCCCGAGGCGGAGGTGAACATCCACCCTGGGTCGTCGATCCCGACCGCGGCGAACTCGGCGGCTTGGAGTGTCCGCCATCCTGCGAGGACCGCGAGAGTGGTCTGGTCGAGGTCGATGCAGCGCCGGGAGTTGTTGGTCTTGCCGCGTGATTCGTGGAGCTCGTAGCCGACCGCGACCAGTCCGCGGTTGATCGACAGGCGCTTCTTCGCCACGTCGAGGTCGGACCACTTCAGCCCGAGAAGCTCGGAGCGCCGCATCCCGGTGTTGGCCGACAGCCACAGGGCTGGGAACAGCCGGTGACCGGCCGCAGCCCGCAGGAACGCCTGGAGCTCGTCGGCGGTCCAGGTCTTCTGCTCGGGCTTGGGGATCGCCCGCAGCTTGGGTGCTGAAGCGGCCAGCGCGACGTTGCGGCTGACGAGCCCTCGGCGCAACGCGTGGTCGAGGGCGCCGCGGATGATCAGGTGCACCTCGTACACGGTCTTCGGGGCGAGGGCCCGGGTGCCGTCTTTGGGCTGGAGCATCGCGTTGTAGAGCCGTTCGAGGTCCTCGGGCCGCAGCCGGCGGAGCCGCTTCCGTCCGAGGGTCGGCAGGATGTGGCGCTGGGTCTTGTGGACGTAGCTGCGATGAGTGCTGACGCGCAGCTCGAGGCGCTTGGCGGGGAGCCACTGGTGTGTGAGGTAGGCCCCGAAGGTGAGCGAGCGGACCTCGTCGTTGCGGCCGTCTCGCTCGGCGGCGAGGCGCGCCACGAGCGCTGCGGCTTCGGCGCGGTCGGTGCCGGCGGGATGCCAGCTGCGGTGCTCCTTGCCGGTGACGGGGTCGAGCCCTTCGTAGATGACGGCGTAGTAGCGGTCTCGCTTGCGGGCGACGTGTCCTTGCATGGCGGATCCTCCTGTTCTTCCGGATCCGGGCGCTCCGGAACCCGATAGAACGATCGTGAGAACGTCTCGCGCTGATGTCGAGCGGAACGGCTCATCTCGTGAACCCGCAGGTCAACGACGTGTACTCCGCTTCGACCTGCCCGGTAGAACGCCCCACGAACTCCTCGACCGGTTGCGAACTGTCGAATGTCCGCAGGGTTGGCTGGTCATGGCTCAAGCCCGCACCGCACACAGCCCGGAGCCCTACCTCTTCGCCATGCGGGTGCCGTTGAGGATGACGACGAGCTCGGAGAGCTCGTGGGCGAGGACGGCGGCGGGCAGTCCGATGACACCGAGCAGCGCGGTGGGGACCAGGGCGGCGAGGATGATCAGGGACAGGACGAGGTTCTGGGTGACGACGCGGCGGGTTCGCCGTCCGATGGTGATGGCGGTGACCAGCCGGGTGAGGTCGTCGGCCATGAGGGCGACATCAGCGGTTTCGAGGGCGATGTCGCTGCCGGCGGTGCCCATGGCGATGCCGACGCTGGCCGCGGCGAGGGGTGGGGCGTCGTTGATGCCGTCGCCGACCATGGCGACGTGGTGGTGCTCGTCGACGAGTTGGCGGATGCGGGCGGCCTTGTCCTCGGGTTTGAGGCTGGCGTCGACGTGGTCGATGCCGGCTCGGGTGGCGATGGCTCGGGCGGTGCGGGGGTTGTCGCCGGTGAGCATGGTGATGTGGTCGACGCCGAGCGCTCGGAGGCGGTCGATGGTGTCGGCGGCTTGGGGGCGGATGGTGTCGGCGACGGCGAGCACGGCGAGCGGACCGGTGCGGTCGGCCATCACGACGGTGGTGTTGCCGTTGGACTCGAGCCCTTCGATCACCTCGGTCACGGCGGGGTCGAGGTCGTGACCCTGGCTGGTCGTGTAGTCGGGGCTGGCGATGGTGAGGTCGGTGCCGTCGACGCGGGCGTGGATGCCGCCGCCGACCGCGGCGTGGAACGTGTCGGGTTCACCGATGGTGAGGTTCCGGGTGTCGGCGGCGCGCACGATGGCTCGGGCGATGGGGTGTTCGGAGCGGCGCTCGGCGGTGGCGGCGAGGGCGAGGAGCTCGTCGGGGTCGCGGCCGTCGAGGGGGTGGATCTCGGTGAGCTCGGGTCGGCCGTGGGTGAGGGTGCCGGTCTTGTCCAGGGCGATGGCGCGGAGCCGGCCGAGCTCTTCGAGGTAGATGCCGCCCTTGATGAGCACGCCGTCGCGGCTGGCTCGTCCCATGGCGGCGACGTAGGTGACCGGGATCGAGATCACCAGTGCACAGGGCGCGGCGGCGACGAGCACGGTCGCGGCGCGCAGGGCCCATTCGGACCAGTCGCCGCTCACCCCGCCACCGATGAGGAGGACGGCGGCGCCAAGGGCGAGCACCGCGGGGGAGTAGATGCGGGCGAAGCGCTCCATGAACTGCTGGCCCCGGCCCTTCTGGTCTTGGGCTTCGCTGACGAGGTCGACCACTCGGGCCAGGGTGTTGGTGGCGGCGGTGGCGGTCGCTTCGGCGACGAGGGCGCCGTGGCCGTTGGTGGTGCCGGCGATGACGGGGTCGCCGGGGGCTTTGTCGACGGGGATCGACTCGCCTGTGACGGCGGACTCGTCGACCGCGGAGGTGCCGTCGACGACGGTCCCGTCGGTGGCGACGTTCTGGCCGGGGCGGATCAGGAACCGGTCGCCGACCGCGACGGTGTCGATGTCGACGTCGCGTTCGGTGCCATCGGGTGCGACGACGGTGACGGTGCGGGGGGCGAGGTCCAAGAGCTTGCGGATGGCGTCGCGTGTGCGGTCCTCGGTGAACTCCTCGAGGGCCTCGCTGATCGAATACAGAAACGCCAACGCTGCGGCTTCGGACCAGGCGCCGAGCGCCCCGGCGATCACCGCCGCGACGGTCATCAGCAGCTCGATGCCGATCTCGCGCTCGGTCACGAGCTCCTCGATCGCCTCGGCGGCGAAGAACCGGGCGCCGACCACCGACGCGGCCACGAACAGGACCGTGGACACGACACCCGGCGCGCCCAGCGGCCCGGCCAGGTACCCCGCGGCGATGAGCAGACCGCTGGTCGCGGACCACCGCACCTCCCGTGACGCCACCAGTGCCGGGAGCAGCCGGTCGGGGCCTTGGTCCTGGGCGGTGCCGGGGGTGGCCGGGGCGCTCATCGCGGCATCCGGTGGTTGCGGCACAGCGCCACGTTCTCGCCGATCTCACCGAGGAGGACCTCGGCCTGGCGCAGGAGATCAACGACCGCCGGGCTGGCCAGCCGGTAGTGCACGGCGCGGCCTTGGGGGCGGTCGAGCACCAGGCCGCACTCCTTGAGGCACGCCAGGTGGCCCGACACGTTCGACTGCGACCCGCCCACCGCGGCGACGAGATCGACCACGCGCCGCTCCCCGGCCAGCAGCTCGGTGAGGATCGCCAGGCGGGTCGGATCGCCGAACCCTCGGAACATCTGGGCGGCGACATCGATGTCGCCGCGCTCGTCAACGCTGATCGCACCACTTTGCATCGGCATAGACCGATGATACCGTCCCTCGCCGATGAGACAAGTCGTTCGGGACGGAGGTCGGTGATGACGGTGTTGGCGCTCGTGCTCTACGTGGTGTTCGCGGCGGTCGCGTTCGGGTGGCGGACCTGGGTCCAGTGGCGCCAGACCGGCGACACCGGGCTGCGTCTCCACGCCGAGGCCGGAACCATCCAGTGGTGGGCGAAGCTCGGGTTCGTCGCGGCCCTGGTGGCGGGGTTCGCCGCGCCGATCGCCGGGCTCGCAGGGCTGGACCCGATCGCGCCGCTGGACAACGCCACGGTGCAGATCGTCGGCCTCGCGCTCGCCGTCGCAGGGATCGTGGCGACCACCGCCGCCCAGATGGGGATGGGCGACTCGTGGCGGATCGGCGTCGACCCCGCCGAACGCACAGGCCTGGTCACCGGCGGGATATTCGCCCTGGTCCGCAACCCGATCTTCACCGCCATGCTCGTCACCGCCCTCGGCCTCACCCTCATGGTCGGCAACGTCATCTCCCTCACCGGCCTCGCCGCCCTATTCGCTGCGCTCGAGGTCCAGGTCCGCTTCGTCGAGGAGCCCTACCTGCGCACCGTCCACGGCCCCGACTACGAGCGCTACACCGCGACGGCCGGCCGCTTCCTCCCTGGCCTCGGCCGCAGCCGGGCCGCCTGACCCCACGGCGGATCCACTGTCAGAACCCCCGGTCGGCGCCCCCACGCAAGGCCCAAGGTCCCTTGTGCCCCGCCACCGCACGGGAGGATCGTGGAGCCATGGCAGACACCGACGTGGAACCCACCGAGAGAGGCCCCGCAGACTCGCCGGCGGCCCCGAGGCGGACCGGTCGCCGGTGGATCGTGCTCGCGATCGTCGTCGCCGTCCTCACCGTCGGCGGCATCGCCGCTGCGGTCATCGCCACCCGCGATGACGGCCCCTCCTTTGACACCGCCCAGATCGGCTGGATGCACCAGGGGTGCCAACAGTGGGCCGACGCCTACCAGGGCGCCGACGGGCCCGGCGCCGGGTGGTGCAGTTCCATGACCGACTGGATGAACGGCCGGATGGGCCAGCGCCAAGGCGGAATGATGATGGGGTCAATGATGTGGCAGGACCCCGACTCGATGCGCGCCACCTGCCAACAGTGGATGGCCGAGGACCCCACGGCCACGAACGGCAGCGGTCAGTGGTGCGATCAGATGGTCGGCTGGATGAGCGATCACATGGGCGACTGGGACCAGTGGATGCGCAACGGCCCGATGATGGGCGGGTCCTGAGCCCTTCAGCAGTCTCGGGAACTGTGACGAACCTCACCGCGGCGGGTAGGGCTCGAGGCCGTGGATCTCCTGCTGCTCGCGGACAAAGGCGATCACCTGGTCGATCTCCTCGTCGGTGAGGCCCTCCACTGGAGCCATGTCACCGAAGTCCCAATGGTGGGCCCGGGTCCCCTGGGTGATCGCGGCGCGGAACGACTCGTCGGGGTGGTGGTCCGGCGCGTACACCTGAGACAGGTGGGGTGGTCCCACATCGGTGCCGCGCAGATCACTTCCGTGGCAGGACGCACACGACTGCGCGTAGAGCTCCGCGCCGGCCCCGCTGTCGCTCGCCGATGGGGACGAGTCGTCACCCGAGCAGGAGGCGGTCACTGCGACGGCCGCCACGACGGCCACCGCTGCCCGCCATCCAGGCCCCGTGCCCATGGCTCGTGACGTGAACCCCATCATCGCAACGTAGCGGTCAGACCCGGATCCCGAGAGCCGACCTTCTACACCGTCTCCTACACAGCGGTGAGCGGGTCGAGGCCGTCGTAGGCGACGACGTGGACGCGGACCGTGCGTTCGATGATGTAAGCCATCGCCGCAGCTTGACCACGCCCACTGCGGACACGGCACCGAACCGAACCGCTTCTGGCGCGCTCACCGGCCCATTGCCTCGCGCAGCTGTTCCATGGACGGAGCGCCCTGGACGCCGTCGGCCGACACGAACACCCGGCATGCCCACGACGTCTCGGTGCCGGGCTCGACGAACGGGTCGACGCCGTCGATGAGAATCGTCGGCAAGCCGTGCAATCCCGAAGCTGCGGCGTCCGCCAGGTCGGCGACGCGTTGACGGATGACGCGGATCGCGGGATCACCCGCGGCGAGGTCGCGCACGCGTTCCTCGGCGAGACCGACGTTGGGGCAGTCATCGAAGTACAGGATGCGAACCTCCATGCGCTCACCCTAAACCTTCCCGTGCACTGGAAGGTCAAGGGGCTTAGGGTTCGGTCGTGCGCATCGGCGAGCTGAGCGAACGCAGTGGCGTGCCCACCAAGACCATCAGGTACTGGGAGCAATCCGGGCTCGTCGCCGAACCTGCCCGCACCGGGTCCGGCTACCGCGACTACCACGACGAGACGCTCGCGGTGTTGCGCTTCGTGCGATCCGCGCAGGCGGCAGGCTTCACCGTCGCCGAGATCGCGCAGATCATCGACATCCGCTCCCGTGGCGAGGCACCATGCGAACACGTCACCACCTTGATCGACCGGCACCTCGCCGACATCGACCACCGCATGGCCGAGCTGCGCCAGGTCCGCACCCAGCTGCGAGCACTCGCCGCCAACGCCGACGCCCTGGACCCGGCGCCCTGCACCGACTTCCCCGTGTGCCAGATCATCGACAGCACCTGACCCACCGCGCCTGCCACGCGAGTTCAGTGTCCTCGACTCAGACGGCAACGGTGTGCGGATCGGGCGCAAAGCTGAACTGGGCTCGGGTGTCACCAGCGATCGGTCGGTGTACTCCCAGCAGCCGAAAGCAGACTCAGGCGGAAGCGCGCATCTGCCGGAAGCGGCGCCGCCAGGGGGGGTGGCAGTCGAGGTGCTTGCTGCGTGACCGACGACCCGACCCGAGTCCGCTCCGCGATGATGAGAACCATGGCCGGCCCCACCCGTCGCTTCACGGCAACCGTTGTCAGCAACGCGAAGCGACGCGTCCTCGTACCCCTTCCCTTCGCGCCCGACGACGCCTGGGGCCACAAGCCCTCGCACCCCGTGGCCGGCTCCGTGAACGGCATGGGTGTCCGAGCCGTCGTCGAAGCGATCGACGACGGATGGGGGATCGTGCTCGGACCGGCATGGCGACGCGATTGCGGAATCGCCCCGGGTGACGAGGTCGACGTCGTTCTCTACCCCGAAGGGCCCCAACGCGACGACCTTGCCGAGGACATCGCCGCAGCGCTCGCGGCCGAACCCGACGCCGCTGCGTTCTTCGACGGGCTGGCCCAGTTCTACCGCCGCGCCTACCTCCGCTGGATCGACGCCACCAAGCGTCGACCAGACCATCGCGCCGAACGCATCGTCGAAGTCGTCAACCTTCTCAAGGCCGGCATCAAGGAACGTCCCCGGTAAGAGGCAACCGCGACGGTGCTCAGCGAAGGACGAGTGACCCAAGTCCGGACTTCGCGGCCAACTCGAGGCTTCTACACTCCCTTCTACACCGCGGGCCGGGATTGGCTGGTCCGCAGTGGTACGGACTGGCACGTCGAATGCGCGAAACCCCACCTCAGAGGTACTGGAAGGTACGGAACGGGACGGGAGAGGGGCCCTCATAACCCGAAGGTCGCAGGTTCAAATCCTGCCCCCGCCACCAACTTGTGAGTGAAGGCCCAGGTGAGTGACCTGGGCCTTGCTCGTTGTCGGGGTGTTCTACCGGGTTCGGGTGGTGTTCTCCCGGGTGTTCAACCGGCCTTTCTGATCTTGGGGTTTTCGGTGCCGGGTGGCGTGAGGAGTACTTCGATGACGCGGGCGGCGTCGGTGTGCATGGGCGGCAAGGTGTGCTGGTAGGTCTGGACGGTGAAGGTGAACTCGCCGTGGCCGAGGCGTTCGCACACGACCTTCGAGTCGATGCCGTGGGCGATGAGCAGGCTGCCGTGGGTGTGGCGCAGGCCGTGGAACGGGATGACCCGGACCGGTGTTCGTCGCACGATCCGGTCGAAGGTCTGGCTGATCGAGTGCGGGTGCACCGGGCCACCCGAAGGCGAGGTGAACATCCACCCTGGGTCGTCGATGCCCACCGCCGTGAACTCTGCGGCTTGCATCGCCCGCCACGCGGCGAGCACCCGCAAGGTGGTGGGGTCGAGCTCGACGCAGCGGCGGGAGTGGTCGGTCTTGCCGCGGGATTCGTGGAGTTCGTAGCCGACCGCGACCAGGCCGCGGTTGATGGACAGGCGGGCGTGTTGGATGTCGAGGTCGGACCATTGCAGGCCGAGCAGTTCGCTGCGGCGGAGCCCGGTGTTGGCCGACAGCCACAGGGCTGGGAACAGTCGGTGGCCTGCGGCGGCACGCAGGAAGGCGTGGAGTTCGGTGGGGGTCCAGGCCGTGCGCTCGACTTGGGGGATGGCACGCTGCTTGGGTGCTGATGCGGCGAGGGCGACGTTGCGGGACACGAATCCTCGGCGTAGCGCGTGGTCGAGGGCACCGCGGATGATCAGGTGGACTTCGTAGACAGTCTTGGGGGCGAGGGGCCTGGTCCCGTCGGTGGGGTGCAGCATCGAGTCATAGAGCCGGTTGAGGTCTTCGGGTCGCAGCCGGCGGAGCCGTCGACGTCCGAGGGCCGGGAGGATGTGACGTTGGGTTTTCTGCACGTAGCTGCGGTGGGTGCTGACCCTCAGCTCGAGACGCTTGGCCGGTAGCCACTGGTGGGTGAGGTAGGCCCCGAAGGTGAGCGAGCGCACCTCGTCGTTGCGGCCGTCTCGCTCGGCGGCGAGCCGGGCCACGAGCGCTTCGGCTTCGGCGCGGTCGGTGCCGGCCGGGTGCCAGCTGCGGCGCTCCTTGCCGGTCACCGGGTCGAGTCCTTCGTAGATGACCGCGTAGTAGCGGTCCCTCTTGCGGGCGACGTGTCCCTTCATGACGTGGTCCTCCTCGTTCTTCCGGCTCCGGAGATTCCGGAACCCGGTAGAACGATCGTTAGAACCGGCGCACCCGGATGTCGAGCAGAACGGCACATCGCACGAATCTGCAGGTCAACTGCCCGGAGGAGCTATCGAGTAGTTCGGTAGAACGGCAAGGGACGGGTCCGATGGCGCGGGTGTCGGCATCGAGTCCTACGGGCCCGGAAAGACCTGCCGGAGGACGTCAAGGGCGGGCCCGTGATCTCCGGCCGGGGTGTGTGCGGGGTCGAGGCGCCCGTAGACGAACCGGGCGAACGACTCGGCGGTGAGCCTCAGGTCCGCTTCACCAGCGTCGCTGTTCGAAGGGCCGAAGGTGACCGACTCGGGTGTGAGCTCGACGAGAAGGCGCCGGGCAGGGTCGGTGGTGGCGACGGTGATCATGGTGGTGTCGCCGGTTGGTGTGGCGGTGAAGCGGGCGATGAGGTCGAGGTTGTCGACGATCAGCTCCGAGGCCTGCTGGGGGATCGTGGCTGTCGGGTTACCGGCGACTTCGATGTCCCAGGTGTGGAAGGCGTGCTCGTTGAGGCGCATGGCGACGAACTGTGCGAAGTCGAGCGTCATGGGCCCCATCTCGGAGGTGAACGTGCTGCGCTGCTCGGCGGGCACAGCGTCGAGGCTGGCGAGCAATGAAACGTCAGCGGCGAGGGCGTCGTTGCGCTGGGCGAGGGGCGGCTTGGCGTTCCACTCGTCCCATACGACGGGCGCGAAGTCGTCGGGCGTCTCGCTGCCCGTGAGGGTGTCGTCGAGCCGTCGGCGGGTGATGACGGCGCCCGAGCCCAAGTGGGAGAGGACGTCGGCAACGCTCCACTCGCTCGGGTAGGCGCGTCCCGTCAGCTCTTCCTCGTCAAGGCCGGCCGCGAGGTCATGCAGGCGCGCCACGGAGGAGCGGAGGGCGGTGAGGTGTGCATCAGCCATTGGCGTTGACCTTGACCGGGTCGAAGGTGGCGACGACGCGGTCGCCGCCGGCCTGCAAGAGCGTCTCGACCGGCATGCCGTACTTGTCGGCGAACTGGTGGACCATCGCCTTTTCGGGATCGGGGGTCAGTTCGACGTTGGATCGGATCTCGATGGTCCTGTACGGGTTGGTGGGATCGAGGATGAACAGGGTCGCCATCGGGTGCCGGACCAGGTTGCGGTACTTCTGGCGGTCGGTGGTGATGCTCGAGCGCAGCACGCCGTCGTCACCGACGAGGTACCAGACCGCCGTGGACTGGGGCAGCCCGTCGGCGCCGACGGTCGTGAGCACGGCGGTGTTGGGTCCGTGGAGCAGGTCGGAGAGGGACTCGGGAACTTCGATCCTGTGGGTCATGCCACCACGCTACCCACAAGTGGGGAATAATCCCCACATAGAGGATCGTTGGAGAGTTCATGGATCTGAGAGCTGACGCCGCCCGCAACCGGGCCGCCATCGTCGAAGCCGCTCGGGACGTGTTCGCCGAGCACGGTCTCGACGCGCCGCTCGACGACATCGCCCGCCTCGCCGGCACGGGCAACGCCACCCTGTACCGGCGCTTCCCGACCCGCGGAGACCTCATCGAGGCGGTGTTCGCCGAACGGATGGCCGAACACCTCGACGCAGTGCGCACCGCGCTCGCGGACCCCGACCCGTGGGAGGGCTTCGCCTCCTACTTCCGAGCCGCCGCCGCCATGCAGGCCCGCGATCGGGGTATCGCCGATCTGGTCACGATGGAGCTCGCGACCGCGCCGGAGATCCAACGTCTCCGCGCCGAGGCCTTCGACGGTCTGGTGAAGGTCGTCGAACGAGCCCACACCGCCGGTGTGCTCCGGGCCGACTTCACCACCCAGGACGTCGTCGTGGTGCTCATGGCCAACGCCGGGCTCGTCGAACGCGCCCACAACATCGCCGCCGACGCCTCGGCCCGGCTGATCCACGTCCTCCTCGACGGGTTCCGAGCTGACGCCGCCACCGACGGCCCGGCCGCACCGAGCGCCCGCCGCACCGAGCTCGCCATGCGACGCAACGCCGAACGCAGCCTCGGCCCCAAGCGCACTCCCAAGACCGCTCGCACCAAGGAGCACACCCCATGACCCTCGAGCTCGGTGTCTACTCGTTCGGCAACACGCCACCGACCTCCGACGGCGGCCCCGGCAACACCGCCGAAGCGATCCGCAACGTATTGGAGGCGGTGCACGTCGCCGACGAGGTCGGGCTCAACTTCTTCGGCTTCGGTGAGCACCACACCCGCTCCATGCCCCTGTCCTCGCCTACGTCCCTGGTCAACGCTGCCGCGGCATCGACCCGGCGAATCGGACTCGGTGCCACCGTGTCGGTGCTGTCGACCGATGAACCGATCCGGGTGTTCCAACAACTCGCCACCGCAGCAGCGGTCGCCCCCGGACGCATCGAGGTAGTCGCCGGCCGGGGCTCCTCGTCGATCACGTTCCCGATCTTCGACCTCGACGAAGGCGACTACGACGTGCTTTTCGCCTCCAAGCTCGAGCTGCTCCTCGCCCTCAACCACCACGAGCAGGTCACCTGGCAGGGTCCGCACCGCCGCCGGCCGCTGCAGGACACGCTCATCGTGCCCCGACCGGACGAGCCGTTGAAGCTCTGGCTCGGCACCGGCGGCAGCCCCAACTCCGTGTACCGGGCGGTCGAGCTCGGCCTGCCGATGTTCCTCGGAATCCTCGGCGGCCCGGTCGAGCACTGGGCGCAATACGGCCACGCCTACCGCGAAGCCTGGGAACAAGCCGGCCACCCCGCCGACGCCGCCGACATCGCGGTCGCCGTCCACGGCTTCGTTGCTGCCGACGACCGCCACGCCAAGGCCACCTACCTCGACCACGAGCATCGCATGTTCGTCGCCGGCTCCGCGGAGATCGGCCGACCCATGGCACCACCAGCCGGTCGAGAAGCCAGCTACGACGCCGGCCAGATGGTCTTCGTCGGCGGCCCCAACGAGATCGCCGACCGGATCCTGCACCTCCACGACGCCCTCGGCCACCGCCGCCAGATCTTCCAGATGGACGTAGGTGGCATGCCCCACGCCACCTTCCTGCGAGGGATCGAGCTGCTCGGCACCGAGGTTCTTCCCCAGGTCCGAAAGGAACTCTCATGACCGCCAAGCCCACGCTTCACGTCGCCGTGTTCGGCGCCACCGGCAAGATCGGTCGCCTCGTCGTGGACCAACTCCTCGCCGGGGGCCACACCGTCGCCGGGTACGCCCGCAACCCCGACAAGATCGACACCAACCGCCCCGGTCTCACCGTGATCCAAGGCGGCCTCGATGACCCCGCCGCCATCAGCGAAGCCGTCACCGGAGCCGACGCCGTCATCAGCGCCCTCGGCCCTGCCCTCAAGCGCGGCGCCACCGGCACCCCCGTCACCGACGGGACCCATCACATCGTCGCCGCCATGGCCACCGACGGTGTCCGCCGCTACATCGGCCTCGCCACCCCCGCCGTCAACGACCCCCGCGACGAACCGACGCTCAAGGCCAAGGTCATCGGGTTCATGCCAAGGCTCATGTTCCCCAATGCGCTCACCGAGATCACCGCCATGACCGAAGCCGTCACCAGCTCCGATCTCGATTGGACCATTGCCCGTATCACCAACCCGACTGACAATGCCGCGACCGGCACCACCCGGTCCGGGTTCCTCGGTGTGGACAAGGTCGGCTTCGCCACGACCCGCGCCGACATCGCCGCGTTTCTCGTCGGCCAGCTCACCGACGACACCTACGTGCGCGCCGCACCCGCCATCAGCAACTGACCAAGGAGACCTTCATGTTCATCGTCCTCGCCATCGCCACCGTCCTCCTCGCCGTCATGGCTGCCGGCTCGGCCGCCAAGAAGCTTCAGAAGGACCCACAGGTCGTCGACGTCATCGGCGGCACCGTCGGCGTCCCCGACCGCTACTTCCCCGTCCTCGCCGCCCTCGAGCTCGCCGGCGCGGCTGGCATCCTCATCGGTCTCTGGCTCGCACCCCTCGGCATCGCAGCCGCCGCCGGCCTCGTCGCCTACTTCCTCGGCGCCATGCTCGGACACCTCCGCGTCGGCGATACCAAGGGACTCGCCATGCCTCTCGTCCCTCTCGCCCTCGCGATCGCCGTCCTGGTCCTGCGTCTCGCGACGAGCTGAAACAACGTTGTCCATCCGCGAGCCGCCCACCCGCCGCTGGCCGATCGGCGGTAGCCTGGATTAGTCGAACACGGTGAACGGGGAAGGTCATGTCGGACAACACCGCTAACCAGCGTCCTGCGCCGAGCGAGCCGACCACGATTGCCGAGGTGCTCCAAGGCGGTCAGCCGATGGGCGACCTGCGCCGCTTCGTGATCGAGGACCTCACCCCCGAGGAAGAGGACGAGTTCTTCAGGATTCTCGAGGAAGCCTGATCGGTGTCAGCCGAGGTCGTCGTTGACACGATGATCGCGAGCGCCTGGCTCGGAGTGAGAGGGACGGCACGGCGCACCCGGTGGGAACCGTTGCTGGTCAAGTCGATATGGGTCCTGCCGTTCACCGTCGTGGCAGAGATGCGCTTCGGCGCTGAGGTTGCGGGCTGGGGTTCTCGCAGACGTGGAGTCTTGGACCGACTTGTCGACTCCTCCCGGGTGATGCCTCCACTCGCCGAGGTGACCGACGCGTACGTCCACCTGAGGACTAGGTGCGTTCGCAACGGGCACGGCCTCGGCGCCAAGGATCACGAAGCCGACCGATGGGTCGCCGCGGTGGCCCTCGCAGCGAAGCTTCCACTCGCCAGCGAGGACACCATCTTTGATGGTGTCGCCCAGCTCAAGCGAGCGGATCCGGCCACGTGACCACGGCCGCGCCTCCTTCTACACTCGCTTCTACACCGCGGGCCGGGATTGGCTGGTCCGCAGTGGTACGGACTGGCACGTCGAATGCGCGAAACCCCAGCTCAGAGGTACCAGAAGGTACGGAACGGGACGCCAGGAGAGGCTTGGAATCTCATAACCCGAAGGTCGCAGGTTCAAATCCTGCCCCCGCCACCAACTTGTGAGTCGAGGCCCAGGTCAGCGACCTGGGCCTTGCTTGTTGTCGGCGTGTTCTACCGGGTTCGGGTGGTGTTCTACCGGGTGTTCAACCGGCTTTGGGAAGCGCGGGGTTTTCGAGCCCGCCCGGTGTGAGCAGGTTTCGAAGACATCGGCGGCGTTGGCGTGCATGGGCGGGTAGGTGTGCTGGTACGTCTGGACGGTGAACACGAAGTCGCCGTGACCGAGGCGTTCCTTGACGACCATGGCGTCGACGCCGTAGGCGATGAGAAGGCTGCCGTGCGTGTGGCGAAGCTCGTGGAATCGGATGATCGGGACCGGAGCTCGTCGGGCGATGCGGTCGAAGGTCTGGCTGATCGAGTGCGGGTGCACGGGGTCTCCGGACGCGGTGGTGACCACCCAGGTGGGTCGATGCCCACCGCGGCGAACTCCGCTGGCTGCAGGGCCCGCCACCCGTCGAGGACCGCGAGGGTGGTCGGGTCGAGGTCGATGCAGCGGCGGGAGTGGTCGGTCTTGCCGCGGGATTCGTGGACCTCGTAGCCGACGGCCACGAGTCCGCGGTTGATCGAGAGACGGGCGTGGTCGACATCGAGGTCGCTCCAGCGCAGGCCGAGCAGTTCACTTCGACGGACCCCGGTGTTGGCCGAGAGCCACAGGGCGGGGAACAGCCGGTGACCAGCGGCCGCACGCAGGAAAACCCGCAGCTCGTCGGCGGTCCACGCCTTCTGCTCGACTCTCGGGATGGTCCGCATCTTGGGCGCAGAAGCGGCGAGCGCAACGTTGCAGCTGACGATCCCGCGGCGCAGTGCATGGTCGAGAGCTCCGCGGATGATCAGGTAACCTCATAGACCGTCTTGGGCGCGAGCGGTCGGGTCCCGTCGGTGGGGTGCAGCATCGACTCGTAGAGCCCTTCGAGGTCCTCGGGGCGCAGACGGCGGATCCGCCTTCGCCCAAGCGTTGGCAGGATGTGGCGCTGGGTCTTGTGGACGTAGCTGCGATGGGTGCTGACGCGCAGCTCGAGTCGCTTGGCGGGAAGCCAGTGGTGGGTGAGGTAGGCGCCGAAAGTGAGCGACCGGACCTCGTCGTTGCGGCCGTCGCGTTCGGCGGCGAGGCGCGCCACTAGCGCTTAGGCTTCTGCCCGGTCGGTGCCGGCGGGGTGCCAGCTGCGGCGCTCCTTGCCCGTGACAGGGTCGAGGCCTTCGTAGATGACGGCGTAGTAGCGGTCTCGCTCGCGGGCGACATGTCCTTGCATGACAGGTCCTCCTTGTTCTACCGGCTCCGGACGGTCCGGAAGTCGGTAGAACGATCGTTAGACCAGTTCGCTTGCCTGTCGAGCTAACAACCTGAGCCGCAAACCTGCAGTTCAGCAGCATCCCGTGGATCGTCGTCCGCCGGTAGAACACTCGCTAACGGTAACGGTGTTGCGAATCTTTCGAATTGGCCGTAGGTTCTCGTGGGTTGAAAGGACGCGTGTGATGACGACACCCACGATCGAACGAACCGTTCTGCCGCCGGCCGAGCCGTTGCAGGCGCTGGCGGCGATGCTCGACGGACTCGGCGCGGAGCCGACCACCACGCTGTCGGGGCCGAACGGCGAACACTTGGTGCTCCCACCGGAGGTGTTCGAGGTGTTGCGTGACGTGGTCGATGCGATGGCGCAGGGCCAGGCGGTGACGATTGCACCGGTGCACCAGCGTTTGACCACCCAGGAGGCGGCCGACCTGCTCGGGGTCAGTCGTCCCACGGTGGTGAAGCTGCTCGAGTCCGGTGAGATCCCCTTCGAGCAGCCCGGCCGCCACCGTCGCGTTCGCCTCGCAGACGTCCTTGCGTATCGCGAGCGGGCATCGATCGAGCGGCGTGCCGCGCTCAACCGGATGGTCGAGATCGCCGATGAGGCCGACCTCTACGAGCTGACCGCCACCCCCAAGCGCACCCGCTGAAGGCCCGTGACGTTCTCGGCGGTGCTCGACACCTGTGTCCTGTATCCGGCCCACCTTCGAGACACGCTTCTCCGCCTGGCCGAACGCGGCCTGTACCGAGCGCTCTGGTCCGCTGACATCGTCGAGGAACTACACCGGACCCTGAGCGAGCTGATCGGCCCCGGCACGGTGGCGCGGCTGCTCGGACTGATGGCTACAGCGTTCCCCGACGCTGAGATCACCGGGTACCAGCCGCTTATCGATGGGCTGACCTGTGACCCCAAGGACCGGCACGTACTCGCCGTCGCAGTGCGGTCCGCTGCGGGAGCGATAGTCACGTTCAACACAGACGACTTCCCCGACCACAGCGTCGAGGAGTTCGACCTTGAGGTCATCCACCCGGACACGTTCCTCCTCGACCTGCTCGACCTCGCGCCCAGCGTCGTGGTCGACGAGCTGTCGCAACAAGCGGCGGCCAACCGGCGAGCCCCGAGAACGCTCGTCCAGATCCTGGAGACACTCGAACGGGCTGGCGCCCCCGCCTTTGCCGATGAGGTCAGGCGCCGAATCACATGAGCCAGATGAGCAGCGCGGGCAACGAGGACCGAACCACCGCGATCGAGCGCGCTCTGGGGATGAGCCTTGGCCTTGGCATTCTCGGGCTGCTCGAAGGCGACCTCGCCGGTGCGGCGCGGATGCTCCGATGTAGCGGCGAGGATCTGGAGCCCGCAGTCGACGCGATCCGTCGGGCGCCATCGGTAGGTGACCCATCCCGGGATGAACTGCGAAGCATCATCGAAGCCGCCGTGGCCGACTCGACCGAGAGGATCGTTGTGAAGCTGCGTTGCGCAGACGGATCACCCACAGTCAGGTTGGATCTGGAGTGGTCCGTCGTTTCGGAGGAGATCCCCGGAATCCCCCACGTGAGACTTCAAGTCCGTGGAGTTGAGCGCCTGGATGGCGGCGCGCGGCACCGCTGGCGGGAGCCCGATGCCAACGGTCGCCTTCCCCGTGAGCAGTTCATCGGAAGCGCGGACCTGCGGCTGCGACGACTGTTCAACGCGAGACCGGACCTGATCGAGGCGCTCGACCGGAAGCCGCGCGACGACTGCGAATCCGGCTTCCTCCTGCAGTACGCCGATGGAGACATATACGACGGTGGGCTCCACCAGTTCTTCTCGAACTCCACCGGCAACTTCTCTCCCTGGTTCCCGGAGTTCGCCGCGAGGATCGGTGCCAAGCGAAAGGGCCAGTTGGTGGCGCAAGCGAACCTGCTGTTCGGAGACGCCGACCTCGCCGACCGACATGCTCGGAACGCCTGTCTTGACGGATTCGATCCGGAAACGGATGAGCGGATGGAGCGGCTCACAGGCGAGTACTACGACGTGATGGATGAGGACGTCACCGACCTGTTCGCTGACTTCGTTCAGATCCGGGCAGAGCACCTTCTCTCGTAGCAGGGGTGCTAGCCGTGGATCGCCGCCGACCCATCGCCCCTTGGGCGGTTCGTGAGTGGCCACCTTGGTCGCCACGGTGGCCATCTCCACCAGGGCTCCACAGTCCAGCGAGGACTCGATCCTCGACATCTTCAGTCAATTCAATCGTCGTGACTCCGCCACCGCCGACTTCTACACTCGCTTCTACACCGCGGCCTGGGATTGGCTGGTCCGCAGTGGTACGGACTGGCACGTCGAATGCGCGAAACCCCATCTCAGAGGTACTGGGCGGTTCAGAACGGGACGCCAGGAGAGGCTGAGAATCGCTCATAACCCGAAGGTCGCAGGTTCAAATCCTGCCCCCGCCACCAACGAAAACACAGGTCAGGGCCGGTCCCCAGGGGCCGGCTCTCCTCGTTCTAGGCCCGACTTCTAACGGATCTTCTAACGGGTGCGTGGTCCTTGTCGCCGCATGGGCCCGGTCATGGCCCGAGTAGATCCGCTACGTGGGGTCCCCCGGGCTTGCCCACCATGCGTAGCTCGGCGTGCGCCCGGGCGACCAGGCGCAGCTCATCGAAATTCGGTGACGTCAGAGCGGCATGAACGAGCCGATCCAGACCTGCTCCGACGAGCGGTGGGGCAGTCCGAAGAGTTGAGATCATGGCCACGGAGTCTGTCCTGCCTGCGTGGAGCACCAGATTACGTTGTCGGTAGAGGCGCCGGAGCGCCGTGTCGACGTAGCCCTTGATTCTGCCAAGCGTGGCGCCCGGTTCGGCGAGGATCTCGCGGATGCGCTCAAGCGCGGCCGCATCAGAGGAATTGCCGTAGTGAACCGGGGCGCCGTCCACGATGGCGTTAGCGAGTCGTCGGCATTTCGCGTGGTTCGACGGCGCTGCAGCTAGTGCCGCCGCCAGCGGGTCGTCGTGCTCCTCGACGTACGCGTAAGCGAGGGGAGTCAGTTCGGCTCGCGGGAGACTGCAAGCCACTAGCGCCGCCACGTCGGTGGCCGCTTCAACGTTGTTCGCGTCTGGCCGAGCGAGGACTGCTTCGATCGCCGCCCAACCACCGGATACAGCTGCACCGGGCGCCCCAGTCTCGAGAGGAGCCACGAGGTCGATGGCGGATCGCAGCCGGCCGGCGAGCCCCTGCTCCGTGATCGAGAAGAGGACGTTCTGACGATGCAAGGCGTGAACGTCCACCTGGCGTCGAGGTCGTCCGAGCGGGACGAGGTGTCGTGAGCCGGCGACCACGGCGTGGGCAGCCGGTTCAAACTTCGGGCTGCCGGGCATTCCGACTGAAACTCGTGCAGCGAGGCTTCCGATGTGGTCGCTCGCGATCTCAACCGCTGCCCACGGGTCAAGTGCGTCGATGTGGATCAGAAACCCGCCGTTGTGGCGCACGGATGCGTCAGGCGCGTGCTGGAGGAGCCACGCGCTTGCGGGCTCAGGCTCGAGCCACTCGACAGGCATTTCTTGCTTGTGCTTCGCGAGCGCCATGAATGGCACGAACACGATCCATCGCCGTGCCGCTCGCTCGGCCACGGAACTCGCCGCATCGAGCAGGTCAGAGATCGAAGCGGGAGGCGTAGTCGTACGCAGCCAAGTAGCCCAGCGATGCAGGGCCTCGGGACTGTGGCCTAGGTCGAGGAGATGCGCTCCGACCTCGGCGCCGTCGGGGCCAGCCTGACGGAGAAGAGCGAGGACCTGGTCGTGGTCCTCGCCGGCGGCTCGCTTGCCGAGTCGAGCGCCGCAGACGGCGTCGGCGGAGTTGATGCCGGCATGGATGGCGAGGCTCGTGGCGGCGATGTTGCGGCCGGCGTCGAGATCGCTGGCCGCGGCCTGGGCGAACTCCTCGGCCTTGGCGGCGTAGGCGCGGACCTGCGCTGCCGACCCCGGCCTGGTGCGACCGGGCTTAGCCACTTCGTACCGCCCGGAGCTCATCGATGCCGAGGCCGTGGACCGGGGCAAGGGGGGCCGCAAGCGACGCGAACGTCGGGTCACTGGCCCGAAGGTCACTGGCTGGCAGGTGGGGCATCGCGCTCGGCCCGGCCCTCTGTGATCCTGCACAAAGAACGGTGAATCCCTCCCCGGGTGTTCATACGTATGTATACTTACCGACATGCCCTCGACTGACACTCGATCCCAGCTGATCCAGGCGACCCGCGATGCGATCCGAGACGTGGGGATGGGCGGGGCGACAGCCCGCGAGATCACTGGCCGTGCCTCGGCGAACCTGGCGTCGATCCCGTACCACTTTGGGTCGAAGGATGCGCTGGTGGCAGAGGCTCTCGTCAGTGAGACACGGGAGCTGGTCGCTCCGGTTCTTGCGATGCTGGCGAGCGATCGACCAGCCGCCGAGCGGGCGACACAGGCAGTTGGCCTGTTGAACGAACTGTTCGAGCGGAGCCGAAGCCAGGTCCCCGTCTACCTGGCAGCCTTGGCGGCATCGCCTCACTCGCAGCAGGTGGCCACCGGACTCTCCACGCTGTGGTCGGACGTGCGGGTGGCCCTGACCGAGGACGTCGCTCGTCAGGTGCAGGCCCGGGCGCTTCCGGGTTGGGTCGAACCGCAGGCGATGGCGGCGCTGATCCGGTCGTTGGTCAACGGCGTGGTGATAGCAGCGGCCGTCGATCCCGACGGACCTGACCACCGTGCGGTGGCCGCGCAGTTCCTGACCCTCCTGCTGGCCGCGGGAGGCCTGTCAGGCAGCGCCGCGGGCGGCGCGACGTGATCCTCGTGCCCCTCCTGTGTGCCGTGGTGGGGATCTTCCTCATCCGTTCGACCCGGTTCCCTGCCCAAGAATCGGCCGGCACCAACCGGCTGTCCGGCGTACTAGCCGCATCAGCTTTGCTGTGGGTCTTCGGTGCGGTGCTGGCCATGTTCTTCGTGCCGGTGATCGTCCAGGAGTCCACGACCAGTTCCTCGGGATCAGACGTCGTGACCGCCACCCGAGAGACCGCTCCTCTCCTTCAGGTGAGCGGGCAAGCTCAGGCAGCAGTAGTCGCGGTCGCGGCACTGGCAGTCATCGTCGGATTCCGGATGGGACGACCTCCGCGTTCGACGCTCTTCGTGGTGGCCTACATCGCCATCGTCTTCTGCGTCATCACCGGCTTCTCGATCGGGCTCTTCTTCCTTCCCGTTCCAGTTCTGCTCCTCGCCGCTGGAGCCACCAGCCCAAGGCCCTTGCCCGGAGTGCCAGCCGCTTCGACAGGGGTGCGCTGATGGGGCAACGTGGCCTCGCTGTCGGGTGCGCAGTTTGGGCCGTCGTTGGCCTGTTGATCGCGTCGGCGGGGTCCGGCACCGTCAACGACGATGCTCGCCTGTTGGTGTTCGGTGCGACGGCTGTCGGGGTCGGCGCAGCGCTACTGGCGGCGTGGCTGGTTCTGGACGGACGGCCTCGTTGGACAGGACTCTGCCTGGTCGTCTCCGTCGTCACTCCGACCTGGTACGCCGTGATCATCAATCTCGTACCGCTTGTAGCAGGCCTGATCCTCCTCAGCGGCCGGTTGAACCAGGGGAACCGACGTGGCACCGAGCCGAGATCGTCGATCCCGGACGTGGGCGACGACCAAGCAACGGCACATGTGACCCGGCGATCGCTTGGACGATGACGACGTCGTGGTCGTCAGAGGCGGGGAGCTCCATCCGGTAGCCCTGCGTGCGGACGCCGAGCGGTACCACTCGATCTCGGCGAATACGGTCTCTCGGTGTTCGCCGCCCACGGCGTGGCCGTCGACGAACTCGCCCCAGCAGGCGCCGCTCGTTCGGTTCGAGGTGGCGACTCTCGTGCGGGTCGGTGTGCTGCGAGCCGCTGGCTTCCGCCTGGAGCCCACCGGCCGGAATCCGAGGCACTTCACCGTGGCCTTCGACGACCTCGAGGCCAGCATCGGGGAGCTGCGACGCTGCGAGCAACCCGTATCAGGAGGACCAACCCGAATCGTGGTGACCCGATGAACGATCTCGATTTCGGGGCGACGTGGTGTGAACCGCTGCGCAAAGGTCGTTTTGTCGAAGCTGCGCTTGATCCCGTCGATCCATCCGACGCGCAGGGCCTCGTCGAGTTCACGCCGAGCGCCCGGGCGCTGTCAGCGACACCCACGTCCATACCGCCTCAGGCACCCACCTCGACGCGTCCGCGTCGTCGGCGTCAGAGGACGGCCACTGCCTCGAATGCATGGTCGGGCACGTTATGGCCTCCTGCACGGCCATCATCACCGCCATTGGAGGCATCGGGTTGGCCAGGCGTCTCCTTGGGGGACTCCACACGGTGGCAACGGTCAGTTCTGGCTCGGTCATATCAGGGTGTCCGTGGCGTTGCTGCTCGGATCAGATCTGGTGGCGGCCTCGGTGGGACGCGGTCGACTGCCTCGAAACGCGAGGAGAACCGTGCCCGCCACGCCAGCCAGAACCGATGCTGCGAGGACGGCAATGGTGGCGTCGGCCTGGAGGTCGGGGGCGAACGCGAGTTGGGTGATGAACAGTGAAACCGTGAACCCGATCCCGGCGAGCATCCCAACACCGGCGAGATCGACCCACCCGGCACGGGCCGGCAGCGAGGCTTTGAGGAACCGGGTCGCCACCAGCGCCGAAAGCAGGATGCCGAGAGGTTTGCCAAGGACCAGGCCGACGACGATCCCGAGCGCCACCGGGGTCGTCAACGAGATCCCGGCCCCGTCCGGCGTGAGATCGACGCCCGCGTTGGCCAGCGCAAAAAGCGGTAGGACCACGAACGAGGTGTAGGGGTGCAGACGGCGCTGAAATCGATCGACGGGGGACACGGCTTGGGCTGTGAACGACGAAACCTCGAGCATCGAAGTCTCGTCGTACTCGTCCTCCACGCGGTCGAGAAGGTGTCGGGCTCGCAGGCGTTCCGCGGCTGCTTCGGCAACAGCACCGGGTCGTTGCAACGGACGGGCGGGTGTGAGAAGCCCGAGGATGACTCCCGCAATCGTGGCGTGTACCCCCGATTCGAGGGTAACGAGCCAAAGAGCGGCGGCAAGCACTCCGTAAGGGGCGAGAGACCGGACCCCGACTCGGCTCAGCGCCGCGATCGCGCCCACTATCGCGGCGGCCACGGCCAGCCAGAGAGGAGACACTCCGTGGCTGTAGAAGACAGCGATGACAACGATGGCACCGATGTCATCGACGATGGCAAGGGTGAGGAGGAACACCTTCAGCGAAGCCGGGGTCCGCCGCCCGATGAGCGCTAGGACGCCAATCGAGAATGCGATGTCGGTCGCCATGGGGACACCCCACCCCGAGGCGCCAGGCCCGCCGGCGTTGAACGCAAGAAAGGTCAGCGCGGGGATGACCATTCCGCCGATGGCGCACATGATCGGCAGGATCGCGGTGCGGACCTCTCGAAGATCGCCATGGACCAGCTCCCGTTTGATCTCGAGGCCAGCCACGAAGAAGAACAACGCCATTGCCAGGTCGTTGACCCAGTGCCGAAGGCTCTCGGTCAGGTGCACCCCCGGGGTGCCGACCGTCAGCTCGGCTGACCACAGATGGTCGTAGGACGATGCCCACGGCGAACTCGCCCACGCCACTGCCGCGACGGCAGCTATCAAAAGCACCACGCCACCCGCAGCCTCGGTGTGGAGGAACTGTTGGACGGGCTGTGCCAACACCCGGGGAACCAGCCGCTCGGACTCTGCCCACGGGGCGGTCAGGTCATCATGCTCAGCGTGGAGGGGCATGTGAATCCTCTGGTGGGAAGCGCGTCAACAAGACGCCGACCAGGCTTCCCGGCTCACCTCTTGTCGTAAGAATACCTGAAGGTCCGTTGTCGACTGATGTTCAGGATGCTCTGAGGGCATTCCAGCGAGCCCGCTCGCTTCTCTTGGACGAGTTGGATGTCGATCCGGGCGACATGTCGAAGGAACTTGAACGTCGGATGATCACCCAGGATCCACGGCTTCGACCGACGCCGACGTTGTTGTCTGGACCGGCTGGGAGATCGGGACGGGCCCCCTTGACGAACCCTCGGGTCCGACGTTGAGTTGGTGTCGCGGGGTGAACAAGAGCTCAGGGGTATGGCGCGCCCGGAGCACGTCTGGGAGCTGCGGCCATCCGAGCAGCTCGCAGCAGAAGATCCAGTGCCCTCAGCAGTGGCGTTGGCGGTCCCATTCCCGAGGCTGCTCGGGCATGCCGCCTCCGATGGTTTTGCCGGTCGCCGCGATCAGCTGACCATGCTCGAGGAGCGGTGGCAGACCTCATCGAGCGGGCGGCGATGCGCAGTACTTGTGGCTGGCGAGCCTGGCATCGGTAAGACCCGACTCGCGGCGGAGGCAGCCCAAGCGGCCTACGAGAAGGGTGCATTCGTGCTCTACGGCCGCTGCGATGAAGACCTCGCGGTTCCTTTCCAGCCATTCGCTGAGGTCCTCGATCAACTGGCGACGACCGCAACCGGGGGGCTGGCTGATCGCTTGGGCGCGCAGCCTGGGGAGTTGTTGCGCCTTTGCAGCCGACTCGGCGAGGTAGTCCCTCGTCTCGATCCTCCGATCGTCAGTGATCCGGGGAGTGAACGCTTCGCTCTGTTCGAGGCGATGGCATCCCTGCTGACTTCGATCGGCGGGAGCGCGGGCACGGTGTTGCTGCTCGATGACCTGCATTGGGCATCTAGGCCGACGTTGCTGTTGCTGCGTCATGTCCTGCGCAGGACGTCGGAGGCTCCCCTCCTGATCGTCGGCACATATCGCGATACCGACGTCGACCGAACGCACCCGCTGGCCGATCTTGTAGCGGACCTCCGACGGGAGCCGGGTGTGGAGCGGCTCGCTCTGGCTGGTCTGGTGCCGGAGGAGGTCGAGGAGTTCGTCGTCGAGACAGCCGGGCACGATCTCGACTGCGCCGCCCGGAGCTGGCTGCGGTTGTGCACGCCGAGACATCTGGCAACCCGTTGTTTGTTGGTGAGGTGCTCCGGCACTTGGTTGAGAGCGGGGCAGTGCGACGAGTTGGTGGCCGCTGGCGGCTCACGGAGGGAGCAGCAACCGACAAGCTGCCTGAAGGGGTTCGCGACGTGATCGGCCGGCGACTATCCACGCTGTCGATCGGGGCCAACGAGGTAGCTGGCTGGGCGTCGGTCATTGGCCGTGACTTCCGTCTCGACGTTCTCGTCAGTGCCATCGGCCGTTCTGAGGTCGAGGTGCTCGACGCCCTGGACGAAGCCCTCGACGCGCGCCTCGTCGAGGAGGCCGGGCCAGATCGCTACCAGTTCAGCCATGCGGTGGTGCGAGCCGCTCTCTACGACGAGTTGAGAACCTCGCGCCGCGTCAGGATGCACAGATCTGTCGGCGAGGCCTACGAACTTGTGGCACCCGGCGACCTCACCGCACTAGCTCACCATTTCGGGGAGGCAGCGCCAGCCAGTGATCACGAGCGTGCCATCCGATGCGCGTCGAGGCGGAGATTGGTAGCCTGGCCCCCTAGGTGCCACTAGGGGAGGGCATCCGGGAAGGGGGTGCCAGTGATCGGGCGAGACGCTCCCGGTCCGGACCAGTCTGGCGATGCCGAGATGTGGGCCAGTCTCGCTCGTCTCTCCTCTGAGTTCTTCACCGTCATCGGCACCAACGGCGAGATCCGCTCTGTCAGCTCCGCGGCCCAATGGGTGTTGGGGTATGACATCGACGAGTACGCCACCCTGGTCGCGGCCGACCTGGTCCATCCCGATGACCTTCCCGGAGCGGTGTCAGCATGGCGGGAGGCTTCAGTCGAGCCAGGGTCGTCCTCTGTCGTCGACTGCCGATTGCGACACAAGGTCGAGGGTTGGCGCTGGTTCAAGGTCGCCCTGCACAACCTGGTCGACGATCCCCACGTCATGGGCATGGCGTGTCACCTCCACGACATCGACGAACGACACAAAGCCGAGACCGAGCTACGCAACTCCGAACGCTGGCTCGATGCGTTGCTCGAGAACGCCGACGGATCCACCGCGGTATTCGACGCCGGCGGTGAGGTCACGTGGTTCAGCGTCAACGGGGGGAGGCCGCTCGGTCTCACCAACGAAGAGTTCATCGAGGGGGTTCGCCGCGATCTGGTTCACCCCGACGATCTCCCCGAGGTTCAGCACCAGTTCCTGAAGGTGGCCATCACCCCGGGTGCGTCGTCTCGCTTCGAAGCACGGATGCGCCACGCCGACGGTGGGTACCGCTGGATCGAGTGCACCTTCACCAACTGCCTCGATGACCCGGCCGTTTCGGGGATCGTCGCCAACATCCGTGACATGACCGAACGGGTGATGGCGGACCGGGCATTGCGTGAGAGCGAGCGCAGGCTTGAGCATCAGGCGACCCACGATCCCCTGACCGGGCTACCAAACCGAACCTTGCTGATCGACTGCATAGACGTCGGACTGGCATCGGCCAGCGTGACAGGTTCGGGTCTGGCCGTGTTGTTCATCGACCTCGACCAGTTCAAGGTGGTGAACGACAGCCAAGGCCACGCCACCGGCGATCGCTTGCTGGTCAGCGTCGCCTCCCGCCTCCGTTCCACCGTGGCAGACGCCGAGATGATCGCCCGGTTCGGCGGTGACGAGTTCGTGATCTTGAGCACCACCCATGGGGATGAGGCGAGCGCCCGGGCCCTGGCTGAACATGTGCTGGCCGCCTTCGACACGCCGTTCGCACTTCAGTTCGGGGAGCCGGGCGAAGGTGCCGGTGAGGTCTACATAGACGCCAGTATCGGTGTGGCCCTTTCGACAACTCACGTCTCGACTCCTGAGGACCTCATCAGAAATGCCGACGCGGCGATGTACAAGGCAAAGGCACGTGGTCGGGGAAGGCTTGAAGTCTTCGACGACGAGTTGCGGTCGACGGTGGTCGCCCGCCACGAACGACAGGTTGGGCTTCGGCGAGCGATCGATGAGCAGGAGTTCGAGGTCCTCTACCAACAGATAGTCAGCACCGCGTCCCTCGGCACCGAGATGGTGGGGGCCGAGGCTCTGGTCCGGTGGCGTCACCCGACCCGGGGGCTGTTGTCGCCGATCGAGTTCATCGGAGAAGCCGAGGACACGGGCCTGATCGTGCCGATCGGACGGATCGTGATGGGGTTGGCTTGCAATGCGTGGTCTGGTCTGGCGGTGACCGACGCGTTCGTGAGCGTCAACCTCTCGGTTCGCCAGCTAGCCGACCCTGCCGTGGTGTCCGATGTTGCTGGCGCCCTCGCTACCGCGGGCTTGAGCGGAGAGCGGCTTCACGTCGAGGTTACCGAGAGCGCTCTGATGGCCGACCTGGACGCCACCGTGAGGACACTCGGCTCGCTCAAGGACCTCGGGATCCAGATAGCGGTCGACGACTTCGGCACCGGCTATTCGTCGTTCTCCTACCTGCGCCGGCTCCCGGTTGACTGCTTGAAGATCGACAAGACCTTCATCGATGGTCTGGTGGCGGACGACGCCGATGACGGTCTCGGGCCCGACCATGCGCTGGTGGGTGGCATGTGCCAGTTGGGCCACTCACTCGGGCTGTCGGTGGTAGCCGAAGGTGTGGAGGTCACCGAGCAACTCGACGCCTTGCGGGACCTTGGTTGTGACCTGGCCCAGGGCTACCTGTTCGCCCGCCCGGTTCCTGCCGAGGAGTTATTGGCCTGACGGCCGGGCCCACAGGCCTGATTGCAGGTCATCTGATCCACCACAACAGTGGCCGCGTAGGAGCGGAAGGTCTGGTGCCTATGGAGTCTGTCGATAGGTCAAATATGGCCCTGGTTAGATACTCACGCTGAAGACCACGGTGTCGCGCGAGTATTGCGATCCGTGGAATACAGCTTCGAGGACGATGTCGAGCGGATGGTCGAGGCGATTGGAGATCGGCTGCACCCTGGGTTCACCTTTGCCAACGTCGGAGCATCCGATGGGGTTGCTTCCGACCCGATCTTCCCTCTTGCTCAGCGGCTTCGAGCGCGCGGTGTTGCCGCAGAACCTGTGCCTTACATCTATGAGCGACTTGTAGCCAACTACGGCGTCCTGCCTGACGTGCGCTGCGAGCAGGTAGCGATCTCGGACCAAGCTGGTACGGAGACGATGTGGTTTCTGGCTCCCGACAGCGGCGCGTTCGAGTACATCACGCAGTCGATCGGAAGTCTCGACAAGTCGCACCTGTTGGAGACCATCTCCAGCCTCCGTGAATTGTCCTCGAACCTTCGGAAGGAGATTCCGGTGCATCCAGACCACCAAGGGACACGAGCCCCGATCGGTGGAGAAGGATGGCCAGACGACCTCGAGAGTCACGTGCGGTCGGTCGAAGTAGAGGTGATCACCTTCGAGGAGTTGCTCGGCAGAGCGGGCTTGGAGCAGGTCGACATGGTCAACATCGACCTCGAAGGCCGGGACTTCCCTGTGTTCACATCGATCGATTGGGCTAGGTGGAATCCGCGGGTCCTGGTTCTGGAGACGTATCACATGACCCCGGTCGAGGCGTCGGTGGTGGCTGACACGCTGGACCCTCTCGGATTCGAGAAGGTAAGCCGGTTCGGCTTGTTCTCCGACGTCTACGTCCGAACCTGAACCTGTACCGAGACATCTTGTCTGTCAGCGGGATCGACTTGGGTGATGAAGCTTCCCGGTGTTTGACGGGCGGTGGCGCCGGGTTGGCCGGTGTACTTGCCGCGGCCGAGCATTACCCGGCCGAAGGATTCTGTCGAACGCCACCTATGTAGGTGGCCTCGACGGCCAGGTGGTCGAGGGGAGTGGATGACAGATCGCCGTTCAACACGACCAGGTCGGCACGACGGCCGGCCACGAGGGACCCCAACTCCGTCTCGGTGTGGCGAGCCGCGCTACCGCCCGAGGTGTACATGGCCAGAGCCTCGATCGGGCTGATGGCTTCGGCATCTGCCAGACCTCTGCGATCAACCGCCGCGCTCATCGCCGCGATTACATCGGTCTCCTCGATCGGGGCATCGGAGGATCCGGCCACGGGCACCCCCGCCTCGATCAAGGACCGGTACGGATAGGCCCGGTTCAAGCGATCGGGACCGAGCCGCCGGGCCAGCCAATGTGCCTCGCTCCGCAGGTTGATCGGCTGCACCACACAGGTGATCTGGTGCTCGGCGAACAGCTCGATGGTGCGGTGGTCGAGGACCGAAGCGTGCTCGACCCGGTGGCGGTGAGATCCGGGATGGCGACGGAGCAGACGGTCGAACAGAATCGCCGCGTCATGGTTGGCCTTGTCGCCAATGGCGTGGACGCACACCTGAAGCCCGGCCAGGTGCGCGGCTTCCATACGGGAGTAGGCGTCGTCGTCTCCAAGCGTGCGTACGCCCGAGGTGTGGACACGATCGGCGAACGGGGCGTGCATGCAGGCCGATGCCCCTCCGAGCGTGCCGTCCAGGAACAGCTTGACGGCATCGACCCGACGCCCGGCTACGGGATCGTGCAGCGAGGCGATCCCCCGGTAGTCATCGACCACGGCGGGACCAGCCGCGATGAGGATGGTCTGGACGTCGAAGGGAACCCGACTCACCAGGTCCGACCATCCGACGGCCTCCAACTCGCCCGCGGGTCCAGAAGGACCCTCGGGCGATGTCTGGCAGATGGCGCTGATCGCCGTCACCCCTTGGGCGACCATCCGGGCGGTCCAGCGGGTCCGCCCGGCTTCGAGGGTCTCCATCGTGACCTCGGGCATGAGGGCCAACACATCTGCCACCGCGTTCTCGCCGACCAGCCCGGTCGGCGTCCCGTCGGGGCCGCGTTCGACGTAGCCGCCGGGAACGACCCGGCCGGTCGATGCCAGGCCCGATGCCTCGAGTGCCGACGACGATGCCACCGCGTGGTGACCGTCACGACGCACGAGCACCACCGGTCGGCCCGATCCGGCGGCGTCCAGCTCGGCGGCGGTGGGCAGCCTCCGTTCGGCCAGCAGAGCGTCATCGAGCTGAAAGCCGATCACGTTCTCCCCACCGAGCCGGGTGGCATCGGCCACGGCATCGAGGACATCGGACAGCGACCGGGCATCGTCGAAGCGCAAGTGGAGCTCGAAGACGCTCATGATCATCGGGTGGACGTGGGCGTCGACGAATCCGGGTACCAGGGAACGTCCGGACATGTCGACCTCGACGGCGTCGCTGGGCAGCAGCCCCCGACAGGAGTCGGCAGTCCCCACCGCAACGATCCGGCCATCGGCCACCGCGACCGAATCATGGCCGGGGGGTGCGGGCGACGGCATGAAGACGTGGGCTCGGTGGAACAACGTGGGCCGTCCACGAGCCTCGGACCCAACCGATGTTGGGATGGTGTTGTCGCTCATGGTCTCACCGATGGTCGCCTCGGGAACGCATGGGAGCGAAGCGTCACGGGGTGCACACGGTGGGGTCGGCGATCAGGTGGCGGTCGAGCTCATCTCGGTCGACGGTGACACCCCAACCGGGACCACCGGGAAGGAGCATCTCGCCGTCGCGCACCTCGTAGCGGGTGGTGGTCAGGTGATGATCGAACATGACGTCGCCGGCGATCTCGGGGTCGTGTCCCAGTCGGTCGAAGCGGGCCGCGGCGATGTGGGCCTGCACGGCCGTACCGATGCCGAGCGGCTGGTTGTGAAGGATCGTGCCCAGACCTCGGGCGGCGGCGTAGTCGATGGCTCGAAGCGCGCCGGTGACACCGCCCGGTCGCTCGGCGTTGACCCCGATCACGCCCATGCCCCCGGCATCGATCAGAGCCACCGCGTCGGCCAAGGAGAAGAAGCCCTCGTGGAGGAAGACCGGAATCGGAGTGCGGCGTTGGAGCTCGACCATTCCCAACAGATCGCTTACCGCCAGCGGTTGCTCGGCGGCATCGATATCGAACGGTTCGATCAGCGACAACGCCCGCACCGCGGTGGGAACGTCATAGGCTTGGTTGTAGTCGACTCGGATCCGAAGATCAGGCCCACAGGCGTCGCGCACCGCGGCGATGACATCGCGATCTCGATGAGGGCTGGTCCCGAGCTTGATGCGCAGCGACCGGTAGCCACCGCCCTGATAGCCGCGGGCGTACTCGGCGGTGGTCTCGGGATCGAGCAGGGGAAGTAGCCCACACAGGGGGATGCGATCCACCACGGCCCCGCCGAGGAGGTCGTGGACGGGCCGGCCGATCTGGCGCGCCGCCAACTCATGGCAGGCGATGTCGACCAAGCCCTTGGCCACCTCGTTGCGGGCGACGTTGCGGTCGAAGCGAGCCGCCATCGCCTGCACGTCGGTGGGGCGAGCTCCAAGCACGTACTTGCCGAGGTGGTCACGGATCGCCATGGCCATCTCGGTCTGGGACACGCCGGTCTCGGGTAGCCACACATAGGCTTCGCCCCACCCCTCGCACCCGTCCTCGTCAACGAGACGGCAATACAGGAAGTCGGCTACATCCCACGACTCCTCGGTGGGAATCGCCATGCCGAGCCCGTTGTCGCTTTTCGCCATGGCACCTCGGGCGAGCGCCGAAAGCGGAACCCTCAGTTCGAACAACTCGATCCTGGTGATGGGCGCAGCGCGGCAAGCCGAAGATGGTTCAACCATGGGCCGTAAACGTACGCAGTTCTCCGAGGTCCCGCCCCGTCCAGCTGGACCCGGCGTGGGTTGAACGTTTCAGTACTCTTCGGCTGTGAGTGACGACCTTGAGTTCTATCGACGGGTGGTGGAGTGCACGCCGGCCGCGTTGATGATCGTCGACGGCGAGGCTCGGGTTACCTTCGCGAACCGGGTCGCCGAGGAGATGTTCGGCTACTCCTTCGAGGAAGTTCGAGGACGCAGCATCCTCGAGTTCATCGATGTGGACTGGAACCCGATCGCAGTCGAGTCGGTGATGTCGGCCATGGCCTCGGGTGGGCTCAAACACCCGATGATCTTCAAGGTGATCGCCAACGACGGCACACCGATGATCGCCGAGGTGACGGCGAACTCCCTTTTGGACGATCCCCACGTCGGCGGGCTGTTGGCTTACATCCGTCCCTGGGACGAGCAGTGGTTGCTCGACCAGGTTCTGGAGGCTCTGGCTCGGGACGATCCGCCGGCATCGACCCTGGCCCTGCTGACCGAGGTCATGTCTCGCGGGTTGCTCGACGCCGATGGCGCCATCTTTCACGACCCAGGGCCCTTCGGCTTCACCAAGGTGGTGGCATCGCCTGCCCTCGGTGGGCGGCAAAGCGCTGTCCCCTCGCCCCCGGACATGCCCTGGGAGGTGGCCCGCATCCGACGAGAGGCGGTGTGCGCCGACGTCGCGGACCTTGGCGATGAGGACCTGAGACGCGAGGCACAGGAACGAGGACACGTCGCGTGCTGGGCCTGGCCGGTTGCGGTCGACCAAGGCGGAGACCGCGAGGCGATCGGCTGTGTGGTTCTGTGGAGGCGCAACGAAGAGTCGATCCACGACGAAAGCGTGGCCATGACTCTCGGTCGCCTCGGACGCCTCAGCGGACTGGTGTTGGAGCGGGCCCGAGTGGCCGACGGTTTGCGCCATGCCGCGACCCACGACCCCCTCACCGGGCTAGTCAACCGGGCCCGGTTCTTCGAGTTGGTCGAGCAAGCTCTTGTAGTCAGCGATGAGAGTTCGATGGCTCCGGTCGGTGTGCTCTACATAGACCTGGACCGGTTCAAGGCGGTCAACGACGAACACGGCCACGGCGCCGGAGACCGGGTCCTGGTGGCGGCGGCCAGTCGTTCGGAGGCAGTACTCGGGGTTCGGGGTGCCCTCGCTCGCCTAGGTGGTGACGAGTTCGCGATCGTGGTCCAGGGAGTTCACGGCGAGGACGAGCTGGCCGAGATGGCAACCCAGATCGTCTCGGTCATGGCTGCTCCCATCGATGTCGGCGTCGCGGCCGCCACGGTGGGAGCGAGCATCGGCGTGGCCCTGGCCCGACCCGGTGAGTGCAGCGCCGATGCCCTGGTCGATGCCGCTGACCGGGCTTTGCTCAAGGCCAAACGAGCAGGCAAGGGAACCTGGCGCGACGCAACGGTGACCTGATCGTTCCGGGCGGCATCCCCTCGGTACCGTGAACCCATGTCCATCGGTCGGCTCGCCCGTATGCTCGCCGCCTCAACCGGGACGACGTCGAGGTGACGATGGGTGGGCTGTTCCCTCGGGTGGTGCGAGAGATCGCTCCCGGTGCCGTACACCTTCCGGACTGGCTCGACATGGGGACGCAACGCCGGGTGGTGAGCGAGGCTCGGCAATGGGCGCGACCTCCGGGCCCGATGCGACGGATACGCCTTCCGAACGGGGGCACCATGTCGGTCGAGACGGTGAGCCTCGGGTGGCACTGGGTGCCCTACCGCTACGTCCAGATGGCCGTCGACACCGATGGCTCGCCGGTCGCACCGATGCCCGATTGGCTGGTGGGACTGGGTCGACGAGCAGTCGACGCCGCCTACGGGCAGGGGCGTGGTGACGACTATCGACCCGACGCCGCGCTGGTGAACTTCTATGACGATCACGCCAAGCTCGGCATGCACCAGGACCACGATGAGCTCACCGATGCTCCGGTGGTCAGCTTCAGCGTCGGTGATGCCTGTGTCTTTCGGTTCGGCAACACCGAGAACAGGAACAAGCCCTACGTCGATGTGCAGCTCGCCGGAGGCGATGCGTTCGTGTTCGGCGGAGCCACTCGACTGGCCTACCACGGGGTGTTGAAGACCATCCCCGGGACTGGAGATCCTGCCACCGGCCTAGACCGGGGACGTCTCAACATCACCCTGCGGGTGACGGGATTGGGAGCGGGCCGGGACTCGATCGGTGGAGACTGACGTGAGCGGCCCCGCCGATTCGAACGATCCGACCAGGGTTGCAGGGGGGGTCGTCATCGGCGACGACGGCCTGGCCCGATGCCCGTGGGCCGTGGCATCACCCCTGCTGCGCCACTACCACGACCACGAATGGGGCCGGATCGTGCGTGGCGAACAGGGCCTGTTCGAGCGGGTATCACTCGAAGGATTTCAGGCCGGGCTCTCGTGGGCCATCGTGTTGGCCAAACGTGAAGCGTTTCGGGATGCCTTCGCCGACTTCGACCCCGACGCAGTGGCCGCCTTCTCCGACGCTGACCTGGAGGCGATCCTGGGCCGAGGCGACATCATTCGCAACCGGGCCAAGATCGAAGCCACCCGCTCCAATGCTCAGGCCGTCCTCGAGTTGCGAGCCGATGGGGGTCTGGATCGCCTGATCTGGTCCCATCGGCCCGAGGATTCCCCGCGGCCGGTGGTGGCCGGAGACGTCCCCACCCGCACCGTCGGCTCCGAAGCCCTCGCTCGAGATCTCAAGAGACGCGGGTTCCGCTTCATCGGCCCGACATCGGCCTTCGCGTTGACCGAAGCGATCGGGATGGTCGACACCCATCTCCTCGCCTGTCATCGCCGGGGTCGTGGGGCCAATCCTGAGACCGAGGACCACCCAGCGACCGGAACCACAGATGATTGACGGGCAGCCAGGACCCGATCGATCTACGGTCCCGCCCCGATGAACTCGAACCCTTCAGTCGATCTGACCGTCGAGCGGACAGACCTGGGCGACCTCGACGTCGCCTGGCTCACCGACCCGCGGGCGGACCCCGCGGCACCCCTGGCCTTGTTGCTCCACGGCTTCCCCGATTCTGCTCAGACATGGCGGTACCTCATCCCAGCCCTGACCGACGCCGGGTTCCGGCCGGTGGCCCCGTGGCTGCGGGGATACGCCCCGACATCGGTCCCCGTCGACGGGCTCTACCAGGTTGGAGCGTTGGCCCGTGATGCCAGCCGGCTGCACCAAGCGTTGGGTGGCGACGACCGGGCCGTGATCGTCGGGCACGACTGGGGGGCGATGGCCACCTACGCCGCCGTCGGTTGGGAGCCGGACCGTTGGAACCGGGCCGTGGCCATGGCTGTACCGCCCGCGGGGGCGATGTTCACCGGTTTCACCTCCTATGACCAGCTGCGGCGGAGCTGGTACATGTTCTTCTTCCAGAGTCCGTTGGCCGACGGTGTCGTTGCCTCCGATGACCTGGCCTTCATCGACCGGCTGTGGGCCGACTGGTCTCCGGGTCATGATCCATCGGGTGACCTTCCCGCCGTCAAGCAGTCGCTCGGGGATCCGGCCAACCTCACCGCCGCCCTCGGCTACTACCGGGCCACCCTCGGAGACGGACTCAAGAGCTCTGACCTAGATGCGCCCCAGGCCGGGTGGATGACAGCGCCTTCGGTCCCGGTTCTCTACCTCCACGGTGCCGACGACGGCTGCGTCGGTGCCGACGTGGCCGCATCGGCGGGGGATCATCTGCCGATCTCGGGCTCCCGGGCCGAGACGCTCGATGGCGTGGGTCACTTCCTCCACGTCGAGGCTCCCGAACGGGTCAACCCCCTCATCACCGCGTTCCTCACCGCCGACCTCCATTCGACAGCCGAACTCACGGCCACGTGATCGACATCGTTTCGGACCGGATCGGGGGTGTAGGGCCCTGGGTCGCCTGGCCGGCGGCGTTGCTTCCCGTCGATCGGTAGGTTGGCGCCGATGCCTTCGAACTCCACTGTGGACCCCGGTGCCTGCACCGAACGGGAGATCACCCACCCGGTGACGTTGTGCCGTGCCGACGGCACCCTCAACCCTCAAGCCGTCGGATGGTCACGCGTCCCGCTGCACGACTGCACGCTGAACGGATGGGGACGCAACAAGAGATGGGACTACTGGTGCGTCACCGCTGACACCCATGTCCTGGCCATCACCTATAGCTCCATCGACTTCGTTGCCATCCTCAACGTCTGGTTCTTGGACCTCGAGACGCTCGACGCGTCGACCATCGAGATGGCCACCCCGGCTTCGGTGGGGGTGAAGTTGCCCGACTCGGTCGGCGGCGACATGTCGTTCCGGGGACCGGGCCTGACCATGGCAATAACCGAAGAACCCGAGGGGACCCGGCTCGTCGCCAGAGGTCGCGCCCGGGGCGGAGATCGCATCGAGGTCGACGTGGTGGTGGCCTTGCCCGACGGGCACGAGACGCTCAGCGTCGTGATCCCATGGTCCCAACGTCGCTTCCAGTTCACCTCCAAGCACAACACGCGCCCAGCCTCCGGGACGGTGGTGGTGGGCGGCAAGGGGTACCGCTTCGGCGCCGACAACAACTCGTTCGGGTGCCTCGACTTCGGCCGCGGACGCTGGCCTCATCGGGTGCTGTGGAACTGGGGTGCGGCATCGGGCCTTTCGGGCGGGCATGTCGTGGGGCTCCAGTTCGGTGGAAAGTGGACCAGCGGCACCGGGCTGACCGAGAACGCGTTGTGCGTCGACGGTCGCTTGCACAAGATCTCCGAGGAACTGATCTGGGTCTATGACCCCACGGACTGGACCGGTGAGTGGCAGGTCTCCACACCGCGTTCGGATCGTGTCGATCTCACCTTCCAGCCGTTCTACGAGAAGCGGGCCAAGGCCTCCATCGGTGTGCTCGGAACCGAGACCCACCAGTGTTTCGGTCACTGGACGGGCACGGTCGTCACCGACGACGGGACCGCGGTGCCAGTCGAGGGGATCTTGGGATGGGCCGAAGAGGTTCACATGACGTGGTGACCGGCGGGCCACGTTGAATGCCGGGAGAAGATCGGGTCGAAGGTTCCCTGAGCCGGTCCTGGCGGTGTGTCACCGGCGTTGGATCACGGCCGTGGAGTTTCGACGCCGTCAGTAGCGGCCTGAGATCTGGTGCCTGTTCGCCCTGATGGTGGAGCGGCCAGATGCAGATGTGGATGGTTCGCGTCGGTGACGGTGATGGCATCTCGGGCGATGGCCAGCTCTTCGTCAGTCGGTACGACCAGTACCGCGGCCTTGGTGTCGGGGGGCGAGATGATCCGGGCTTCACGGGACCGTCGGACGTTTAGCGCAGGATCTACGGCCAACCCCAAGAAGTCGAGCCCGCCGATGGCCGCGGCGCGGGTGATCGGGTCGTTCTCCCCAACGCCGGCGGTGAAGGTCACGGCATCGATCCCGCCCATGACCGCGGTGTAGGCCCCGATGTACTTGCGGATCCGGTGCACGTAGATCCCGTGGGCCAGAACCGCGGCCGGGTCCCCTTCGGCGATCAGTCGATGGACCTCGCGCATGTCGTTGTGGCCGCTGAGTCCCTTCAGGCCCGAACGTCGGTTCAGCAGGTCGTCGACCTCGTCGACTGTCATGGTCCCTGATCGGATGAGGTGGGTGACCACCGACGGGTCGAGGTCGCCGCTGCGGGTTCCCATCACCAATCCTTCCAGCGGGGTGAACCCCATGGAGGTGTCCACTGGCAGACCTCCATCCACCGCCGAGGCCGAGGCACCGTTGCCCAGGTGGAGAACTATCTGGCGGATGTCCCCGAGCGGGCGGCCGAGGACGTCGGCCGCCTTCTGGGACACGTAGCGATGAGAGGTGCCGTGAGCGCCGTAACGACGTATGCCGTGTTGAGCCGCCACCTCTGGGTCCAGCGCGTAGGTGGCAGACACCCGGGGAAGCGAGGTGAAGAACGCGGTGTCGAACACCGCCACGTGGGGGAGGTGGGAGAACAGGTCACGGGCCACCGCAATGCCGACCAGGTTCGCCGGGTTGTGCAGGGGGGCCAGCGGTACCAGCCGCTCGACCTCGGCCACCACGCGATCGTCGATCAGCACGGGTTGGGTGTAGGTGTTGCCACCCATGACCACCCGGTGACCGATGGCCACCAATCCGGCGGTGGCCAGATCAGGGCCGACTTCGGCGCACAACTCGATCACGGACTGAAGTGCGTTCCGATGGTCCGTCCCCGACAGGTCCCTTTCGACGATCCTCGCCCCGACGTCGTGGCGGACACGCGTCCCCGTCTCACCGATCCGTTCCACCAGCCCGGCCACGAGACGGGTGCCGTCGTGGGGAGACACCACCTGGTAGCGGATCGATGACGAGCCGGAGTTGAGGACCAATACGGTTCCGCTCATGGCTGGCTCACACGGAAACCGTCTTGGGCCTGGATGGCGGTGATCGCCACGGTGTTGACGATGTCTCTGACGGTGGCCCCCCGAGACAGGTCGTTGACCGGTTTGGCCAGACCCTGGAGCACTGGGCCGATGGCCACGGCTCCCGCCGAGCGTTGCACCGCCTTGTAGGTGTTGTTGCCGGTATTCAGGTCAGGGAAGACGAAGACCGTCGCCCTTCCGGCCACCTCCGAGTCGGGCATCTTGGCGGCAGCCACCGATGCGTCAACGGCTGCGTCGTATTGGATGGGGCCATCCACCGATAAGTCGGGTAAGCGCTGGTGGACCAGGGCGGTAGCGGACCGCACCCGGTCCACCTCGACGCCCGACCCGGAATCTCCGGTTGAGTACGACAACATCGCCACCCTGGGCTCCACCCCGAAGTTGGCAGCGGTTGCAGCCGAAGACACGGCGATGTCGGCCAACTCATCCACGGTGGGTTCGGGGATGACAGCGCAGTCGCCGTAGACCAGCACCCGATCGGACAGGCACATGAAGAACACCGACGACACGATGTCGGTCCCCGGGCGGGTCTTGATGATCTGGAAGGCGGGCGTGATGGTGTGAGCGGTGGAGTGGGCGGCGCCCGAGACCATCCCGTCGACCATGCCGATGTGCACGAGCATCGTTCCGAAGAACGACACGTCTCGAACCATGTCTCGGGCCCCGTCGAGCGTCATCCCCTTGTGGGCCCGGAGTCGGGCGTACTCCTCGGCGAATCCTTCGGCCAGATCCGAGGTGCGAGGGTCGATCACCGCGGCTCGAGCGACGTCGAGCCCTAGCGATGACGCCTTCTGCCTGATGTCGCTTTCCACCCCGAGGAAGGTGAGGTCGACGACGTGGCGGGACAACAAGGTGTGGGCGGCTCGAAGGATCCGCTCGTCGTCTCCCTCGGGAAGCACGATGTGGCGACGATCGGACCGGGCTCGTTCCACCAGCATCGACTCGAACATGAGCGGGGTCATGACATCGCTCGGGGGTACGTCGAGCGCCGCCATCAGGGCATCGCCGTCGACGGCCTCCTCGAAGGCAGACAGGGCCTTCTCGTGCTTGCGAGGCATGCCCGGTCCCAGCAGGCCCCGAGTGGTGGACACGATGCGGGCTGCTCGGTACGTGTCGTGATCGGTGTGCACGACCGGCAGGTGGCGGGCCAGTCCGGTGACGAGGCGGGTGGCCGACTGGGCCGGCGGGTAGCCGCCGACCAGGACCACACCGGCCAGGGATGGGAAACCGTCGGTGCCGTGAGCGGCCGCCAGCGCCACCAGCACGTCGGCTCGGTCGGCAGGGGTGATGCACAGGTGACCGTCGAGGAGGCGGTCCAGGACGTGGTCGACGGTCATGGCGCACACCAGCATGTGCTCGGCTTCTCGACGGAGCATGGCCGGATCGCCGAGCAACATGTTCGCGTCCAAGGCGTCGGCCACCTCGGCCACAGTCGGTGCCCCGAGGATCGGGACCTCCGGCACGGCCCACACCGGCAACCCGGTGACATCCACCGCCGCGGTGATGTGGGCGGTGGCGTCCCGGTCGCAGCGGTTCACCATCACTCCGAGCGTGGTGGCATGAGCATCGGAGAGCTCGTGCACTGCCAACGTCGACAGTTGAGCGATGTCGGCGGGGGTCCGGTCCAGACCGCTCACCACCAACAGGACCGGGGCCCCCAGGTTGGCGGCCACCCGACCGTTGAACCCGAGCTCGATGGGGGCGGTCACGTCGGTGTAGTCCGAGCCCACCACCACCACGACCTCGCAGTCCTCGGCCAGATCCCGATGTCGTTCCACGATCGTGGCCAGCGCCGCCTCGGGGTCTCGGTGGACGTCGTCGTAGGACACGCCGATGCACTCGTTGCGTCCCAGAGCTACGCCGTCTCGTTCCAACAGGAGATCGAGGACCTGATCTCGACCCGGATCGGGGTGGGTGACGGGACGGAAGACGCCCACGCGCCGTACCCGTCGGGTGAGCATGTCGACGAGACCGAGAGCCACCAGGGACTTTCCGGTGCGGCCTTCGGGCGCGGTGACGTAGATGCTGCGCGGAGCGGTCACGGCTGGTCCTGATCGTTCACCCACACGTTCGGTTGGGCCATCGACTCACCCTAGGTTGACCGCCTCTGGCGAAGGTCTCGCACGGCGGTGACTCTTCCCACTGCGCCCTGGTTGCACCGAACGGCGCAATGGTGAACACTTGTGTTCGTAAATAGGTCGGTGACCAACTACGGAGAAAAGCCGGATGGAACGATTCACCAGCAACGCAATGACGGTGGCACTCCGAGACGTCGGGTCGGGCCCGACCGTGCTGATGCTCCACAACGGAGGAACGTCCTCGACGATCTGGCGCAACCAGATCGACGACCTGTCCCGAGATCACCGCGTGCTCGCCGTGGACCTTCCCGGGTTCGGTGACTCGCCCCGACCCCAGGTACCGCCTACCCTGGACTCCATGATCGGCCTGCTGGTCGACCTTCTCGACCAGCACGGCGAAGGCCCGTCCCTGCTGGTCGGCAACTGCATGGGTGCCAACCTGTCGCTGAGCATCGCCCGGGCCCGACCCGATCTGGTGCGGGGGGTGCTGGCCGTCAACCCGCTCACTGAGGCCACGTTCCGGTCCGGCGGAATCGGGTTCACCCACTCGATGTCACGGGTGGCCCCAGCCCCGGCCCGGCTCGTACGGTCGCTGTCGCGGCGGGTCCCGGTCCTCAACCCGACCGCGGTGGCCACCCTCCGCTTCCAACTCGGGCGCAAGGGTGCCCGCATGGGGCTTCACCGCGACCCCGAGTTGCTGGCCTGCCAACGACGTGCCGATCAGATGCCGGCGCTGGTAGACGTCCTCGACGACATGTCGTCCTACGGCAGCTTGGACCGAGACCCCAGCGACATCACCGTCCCGGTCTGGATCATGTGGGGTGCCGAGAACAAGGTCCTGGACCGCGACGCAGGCGCCGATCTGCAACGGCTGGTCAAACCGTCGCGGGTCGAGGTGGTCGACGAGTGCGGGCACCTGCCGATGCTCGAAGACCCCGAGAAGGTGACCGCGGTGATCCGCGAGCTCGATGTCCTCACCGGCGCCGAGGTTCGCCGATGACAACCGTCGATGCCGACGTGCTCGACCTGCCCGACCGTGTGTTGGACGTCGCCCGCCGTGACCCAGGACGCGTCGCCGTGGTCGAAGCCGCCCGCTACGGCTGGCAGAAGAACAAGCGGACCACCTACGCCCAGCTCAGTGCCAGAGCCGAATCTCTGGCCGTGGGACTGCGAAGGGTTGGGGTTCGCGAAGGGGTGCGATGTTCGTTCATGGTTCCTCCCGGCGAGGACGCCATGGTCGTGGCCCTGGCCCTGTGGCGGGTTGGTGCGGCCATGGTGGGCATAGAACCCCACAGCCACGGGCTGAGATCGGTGGCGCGCAGCCTCAAGCGGGTACAGCCCGAGATGTTCTTCGGAACGGTCGAAGCTCACGCGGCCCGGGTTGCCTTCGGGTGGGGCAAGGACAGCATCCGACGGAGCTTCGTGGTAGGCCCAGGTCGTATCCCAGGCCTGACCCACATCTCCGAGTTGGAGGATCCGTGGCTCGGCGAGCCGGTCCACTCAGAGGTCGGTCCCTCCGATGCGGCCCTCATCGCCTTCACCACTGGCAGCACCGGCGACCCCAAACCCACGGTCATGACCTACGCCAACGTGAACGCCATGGTCGAGGCCATCAGCACCCAGTGGTCCATGGGTGAAGGGCGAGACGTGGTCGACATGCCGACCTTCCCCATCTTTTGGATCGTCGGCATGGCCCACGGCGGAACCGTGATCGTGCCACCCATGAACTTCGCCACCAAGGGGCCCGGTTCAGCCAACCCCGCCGTATTGGTTCGCACCATTCGCGAACACAACGTCCGTTCCATGTTCGGGTCGCCGGCCCTTCTCGCCAACCTGTCGGGCTACTGCAACCAACGGGGGATCACGCTCGGCTCGATCCGACGCATCGTGGCCGGAGGCGCCGAGATCACCGGCCCTCTCTACGAGGCTGTCGGAAAGATGATCCCCAACGGCGAACTCTTCTCCAACTACGGCGCCACCGAGGTGCTCCCCGCCACCGAGATCGGGGGCTCCACCGTCCTGGCCGAGACATGGCCCCTCACCGAAACCGGTCACGGCCTGTGCGTCGGTGCCCCGATGCCCGGCGTCGAGTTGAAGATCGTGGCCATCGACGACGGCGACATCGCCACCATGGACGATGCCGTGGTGCTCGGGCCAGGCGAGATCGGTGAGGTGGTGGCGACCAGCCCCCACGTCAGCGATCGCTACTACGAGGCTCCCAATGACATGGCCGCCAACAAGATCGAGAACGGCGACAGGCGCTGGCACCGGCTCGGCGACTGCGGCTTCCTCGACGACACCGGCCGGCTGTGGGTGTGTGGACGGCGCTCCCACCGGGTGGTCACCGAGGACCGAGCCCATTTCCCGTTGTGCTGCGAACCGGTGATCAACACCCACCCCGAGGTCGAGCGCAGTGCCCTGGTTGGGCTGCGCCCCGCCTCCGGAGGTGGCCCGGTTCCCGCCATGTGCATCCAACTTCGTCCCGAGGCGCGTGACCGGTCCCACCAGATCCTGAGCGAGCTGAAGGAGTTGGCCGACCGCCACGACGCCACCCGAGGCATCGACAGGTTCGTGTTCGTCGACCTGCTACCAGTGGACAAGCGCCACAACGCCAAGATCGACCGTCCCGCACTGGCCGCCGAATACTCGAAGTGAGAGATCGAACACCCAACCCGTGAGCTGGGACTGTGGAGCCGGTCTAGCGGAACCGGTAGCGGATGGGCAGGTGCTTGACGCCGCTCACGAAGTGGCTGGCCGCCCACTGGGCTGGACCATCGGGTTCGATCACCTCGATCTGGTCGACCAGGCGACGCAGGAACGATCGCAGCTCCCGGCGGGCGAACTGCGAACCCAGGCAGTAGTGGGCACCGATGCCGAACGACAGCAGACGGTCGGCATCGGGCCTGGCCACATCGAAGCGGCCGGGGCTCACGAACACATCCTCATCTCGGTTGGCTGACGGATAGCTCAACAACACCCGGCCGCCGGCTGGGATCGTCTCGGTGCCGATCGTCGTCTCTTGGGTGGCGTAGCGCATGAAGTGGCGCACAGGGGAGGTCCAGCGGATCATCTCGTCGGTGGCTCGGGCGATGGCCACGTCGTCTGCGCCTCGAAGTGCTTCCCACTGATCGGGGTTGGAGAGCAGGGCCTCGAGACCCCCGGCCAAGGCGAACGACGTCGTGTCATGCCCGGCCGTGGCCACGATGATGTAGTACCAGAGTCGTTCGGGGTCGCCCATGGGGCAACCGTCCACCTCACCGTTGGCGATCACGGTGGCGAGGTCGTCGGCTGGGCACGCCCGCCGGTCGGCGGTGACTCCGTTGAAGTACTGGATGAACGTCATCACCGATCGCATGGCCCGCAGACCGGGGTCGGTGTCGTCGCCCAGGAACTCGGGATCGTTGGCCCCGAATATCCCCTGGGTCAGGTCGAGCATCATCGCCTCGTCGGACTCGGGGACCCCGTAGATGTCCATGATGACCCGCAGCGTGTACGGCTGGGCGATGTCGACGGCGAAGTCGCACTGCCCGTCCAACTCGCGCATCCGGTCGATGAAGTGGTCGGCGATCTCGTCGATCCGGGGTTGGCGGGCCCCGACGGAACTGGGCTTGAACCAGTCGCTGGCGACCCGTCGGTGGGCGGTGTGCTCGTGGCCGTCGAGGTGCACGAGCGACCGCGGCGCGAAACCACTGGCCACCATCTCGGCGTTGGATGAATCCGGGCCCAGCACCGAAAGGACCGTGTTCTCCCAGTGGGTGTGATCCCGAGACACCGCGAACACGTCGTCGTGGCGGGTGAGCGCCCAGAACGGCCCGAAGTCGTGATCCTCCACTCGTAGCACCGGTGTTTCGCGGCGGATCCGGGAGACCTCCTCGTGCCAGGCCTCCATGTCGGTCCAGCGTTCGGGTCGATGGAACAACCCGGAGCCGTCGGTTCCAACCTGGGTAGCGGTCATGGCATGGGCCTCGCTGGAGGAGCTTCGGAGGGGCTTCGGTGGTGAGTGGCCGAACCTAACCGGGTTCCGAGGTGCTTCGCTCCGGCCGAGATCAGTTCTCGGGCGGGTGCATCTTGGTCAGGTAGCCGTCGAAACCGAAGCCGAACAGGGGCGGTAGTGGCCAGGTGGCGGTGAAGGTCGAGCGGGTGGGGTCGGCGATGATCTCGAGGCGGTGTGGAGACGACAGTGTGGCCACATCCACGTGGATCCGGCCGTCCTCACCCACCGCGGCGCTGGTCGACAGGGGATGACCGGGCACATCGCTCCAGTTGTCCGTCAGGGTCACGGCGAGGGTCTGGTCGCCCTCGGTGATCGTCATCTCTCCGGGGCTCGTCTGGATCGACGAGATGGATGGATGGCTCGGGAACCCCGGTGAGCGTGTGAAGTTGGCGTCGGTAACGGTGTCCAGCGGCCTCTGGGCCCCGATGCGATCAGCCGCGGTGGGAACGTGAAGACCGGTGGCCCGTGCTGTCACTGCGGCATCACCTTCGGGGTCGACGGAGCCCTCATCGGCGTCCACGTCGGTGAAGGCCGGCAACAGCGAATCCCAGATGTGGTCCATGACTACCTGCATGTCTTCGGTGCATGAATGGAAGGCCACCACCGCTCGATGTTGGGGGAGCACGACCATGAACTGGCCGAAGGCGCCGTCGCCCCGAAACCCGTGACGGCACATCCACATCTGGATTCCATAGCCGAGTGCCCAATCTGGTTCGGGCCGGTGGGCGTTTTCGATCTGGATGGAGGAAGCCTCCTCCACCCAACCGAGGGGAAGTACCTGCTCGCCGTTCCACCGCCCCGAGTCGAGGTGGAGTTGGCCCAGCCGAGCGATGGCGTCCAGGTCGGTGAACACCCCGGAGAAGCCCAAGTCGATCCCCGGCTTGTACTGCGACCATCGAAGGTCACCGACCCCTATCTGATCCAAGACCCGACCGCGGAGCTGATCGACCAGACGTTGCCCGGTCAGGCGTTGAAGGATGGCAGACAGCACCAGCACCGGAGGCTGGTTGTATGCGAACCAGGTGCCGGGGTCGTTCTGGGGTGGCAACTTCACGAACGCGGCCACCAGGTCGGTGGGGTCGGTCATCAGCGCATCTAGCAATGTCTCGTCTGCATGTCCGGTCGACATCGACGCCAGGTGTCGGATGCGCATGGAACCCATCCGCTCATCGGCGTGGTCGGCCAACTCGGGGAGGTGGTCGATCACCCGATCCTCCAACGACAACAGGCCGTCGCCGACCGCGAGGCCGAGAGCGGTTCCGGTGAACGTCTTGGACAACGAATAGCCGAGCCGGGGCTGCCCAGCCCGATGCGGTGACCAGTAGGTCTCGAGTACCCGGTGACCGTGTCGGTGGACGATGAGCCCATGGGGCTCGATAGCCGGATCGGTATCGAGGGCATCGACGAACCCGACGAGCCCGGCTGGGTCGACACCCTGCCGGGATGGACTGCTGGTGGGAAAGCTCACCCCTTCAGTCTGTCCCAGAGCAGGGCGGGACCGGCTCACATAGCGTGAACTCGTGACCTCAGATCCCGCCGCGGCCGACGCCCCGGACACTGCCATGGAAGATGAAACCGTCAAGGCACGCCGAGCCGGACCGAGGAGGCCGGTCGTCAACGGTTTTGACGATGAGCTGGCCCGCCTCGACGCAGTGGCCACCATCGATGCGCTGGATCGGGGAGACCTGTCGGTGCGCGAGGTGGTCCGAGCCAGCGTGGACCGTGCTCGGGTGCTGGGTCCTCGCCTTGGCGCGGTGGCTTTCGAGCGCTACGACGTGGCGCTCGGCGGTACATCGCCGCAACGTCCCCGGCGGGGAGGGTTCCACGGAGTTCCGACCTTCATCAAGGACATGGTGCCGGTAGCGGGGCTCCCACTCACGTGGGGATCGGAGGCGCTCACCGGCGGTCCCCGCAAGCGTCGCACCGCTGGTGTGGCCAAAGACATGGAGGCCATGGGCCTGACCATCCTGGGTTCGTCGACGATGCCCGAGTGGGGCTTCACCCCTTCCACGGAGTTTCCACACCTCGATCCCACCCGCAACCCGTGGAACCCGCAACGGTCGGTGGGAGGCTCCTCTGGTGGTGCTGCGGCCCTGGTGGCATCGGGTGTGATCCCGGTGGCTCACGCGGTGGACGGTGGTGGGTCAACCCGCATCCCGGCAGCCTGTGCCGGGTTGGTCGGCCACAAGCCAACGCTCGGCCGGCTGCGCCGACATACCGACGAAGCCATGTTGCCGGTGTCGATCTCGGTGGACGGCGTGGTGACGCGAACGGTGCGCGACACGGCGAGGTTCTACGCCGAGATGGAGCGGGTGTTCCGGCCCCGACACCTGCCCCCGATGGGCGAGGTATCGGGGCCGCCGACCCGCCGGTTGCGCATCGGAATCTTGGGCGAGGTGGCCGGGGTCGCCGAGCTGGACCCCCCGACCCGGGCCACACTCGACGAAACCGCCACGCTGTTGGAGGACCTCGGCCACCACCTAGAGCCGGTAGACCCACCGGTTCATCCCCAACAGTTCCGCGCCGACTTCATCGACTACTACCGGTTCTTGGTGTTCGCCGCGACCCGTACCGCGCGCGTCTCCCATGGGTCTCACTTCCGAATGGACGCGCTGACGCCGTTCACCATGTCGATGGCCGCGTCGTTTCGGTCCGACCCGGGGCGCGTGGTGGGCGCCGCCCGCCGACTGCGGGCCAGTCGGAACCAGGTTGCGGCCGTGTACCGACGCTTCGACGTCCTGCTCAGCCCCACGTTGGCCTCGGTCGCCCCCGAGCTCGGGTACCTGGCGACCGACGTCGAGTTCGAGGTCTTGCTGGATCGGATCGCGTCGTGGATGACCTACACCCCGATCGCCAACGCCTCGGGAACCCCGGCCATCACCTTGCCCATGGGCTTCGACGACAAGGCTCAGGTGCCGGTAGGAGCCATGCTGTCGGCAGATTTCGGCCAGGACGCGGTGTTGGTGCAACTGGGTCTGGAGTTGGAGCAGGCCAAACCCTGGGATCTGGCCCGCCTTTGACGGACTGGCTCGACATCTTCGACGGCGAGATGGTTCTGTTCCAGTGGGCCCGCTGGCGAGTGAGGTGACGTCGGTCCTTCCGGTCGAGGCCCTATGTCCCTACCGGTCGTGCCAGCGGTCGGCGAGGTTGAACCAACGTGGAGCGACATCGAGTTGCGGTGGTCGGTGGTGGGATCACCGGGTTGGTCGCTGCCCGTCGGCTGTCGACCCAAGGCCATGCCGTCACCGTGTTCGAGGCGGGCGCCCGGCTGGGTGGCCAGATTAGGACCGAGACCTTTGTTGGCCATGACGTCGATACCGGCGCCGAGGCCCTTCACCTGGCTGGCCCGCATCTCCCGGCCCTGCTGGACGAACTTGGGCTCACCCCCCATCTGGTGCCGGCACGACCGGGGCGAGCCCAGATCTGGGACGGTCGCAGGCTTCGGTCCCTGCCCAGCGGCGTTGGTCCCACGGGCCCGACACGGCTCGGCCCCGTGCTGCGGTCGAGGATCTTGTCGCCGGCCGGTCTCGCCCGGGCCGGAATGGAACCGCTCATCACCAGATCGACGGTGGCGGGCGACCAGTCCGTTGGTGACTTCTTGGATCGCCGGTTCGGACCCCAGGTCGTCGATCGTTTCGTCGACCCGCTGCTCGGCAACCTTCACGGTGGGGACGTGCGCCGACTCAGCCTGGAAGCGGTAGCCCCGTACCTGGCCCAGCAGAGCGCGACCCATCGGTCGTTGGTCTTGGCGGGTCGAAGCCGCCGCCGAACCTCGGCCCCGACCTTTTGGAACTTCCCCGATGGCCTGGTCACTCTCGTCGAGACCCTCTCCGGCGCCATTGTCGACACCGGAGGTGCCGTCCGTGTGCGGTCGCCGATCGAGGCGATAGGTCCGGTCCTGGAACCGGCGACCGACCCTGCCCCTGGCTCTGTGCGTTACCGGCTCCCTGGCGTCGATGGCGAATGGGATGCGGTGGTGCTGGCCGTTCCGCCTGCGGCCGTTGGTTCGCTGCTGGTCCCCCTGATCGGAGGGGTGGGCGTCGATCCGGTGACGACCACCCCCGTCGCCAGCGTGGCCACCGTGGTGGTGTCGTTCCGCCATTGCGATGTCGACCACATCTCCGCCTTCGACGCCACCGGGTTGCTGGTTCCGTCGCGGGTCGGAGCCATCTTGAAGGCCGCCACCTTCCTCACCCGAAAGTGGCAGCACCTGGACCGCGGAGATCGTTTCTTGGTGCGCATGTCGGCGGGCCGGGCTCGTGACGACCGGATTTCGGCCCTCGACGACGACGCCCTCCTGAGCGCGCTCGTCACCGACCTGGCGTCGGCCACCGGGTTGAAGGTGCCACCGGTGGATGCCCTGGTCCGCCGCTGGCCCGAATCGATGACCCAGCTCGAGGTCGGTCACCTCGAACGGATTGCCGAACTGCGACGATCCCTGACCCGCTGGCCTGGCGTGGTCGTGGCCGGGTCGGGGATTGACGGGCTGGGCGTTGTCGCCTGTACCACCAGTGGTGAACGGGCCGCGGCGGAAGTGGCCCGCGTCCTCAGCGGGGCAACCGCTTCGGTTCCGAAATGACCGCAACCGCTGACGCCCGCCCGTTCCGATCTCTGCACCTCGATGTGGACGATCGACCGTTCATCGTGATCTGGGAGACGACCCGGGCCTGTGCCCTGGTGTGTGCTCACTGTCGGGCCGATGCCGTGCATCATCGTGACCCCATGGAGCTCTCCACCGATGAGGGCAAGGTGTTGTTGGACGACCTGGCGGCCCTGGGAGCGCCCCGACCCATCGTGGTGCTCACCGGTGGTGATCCCTTCGAGCGGCCGGACCTGGCCGAGTTGGTCGCCCACGGGGCCGCCGCCGGGTTGAGCATGGCCCTGTCACCGTCGGTCACTCCCCGTCTCACCCGTGAGGTCCTGATCGAGCTGAGAGACGCCGGAGCCCGGGCCATCTCTCTGTCCCTCGATGGGGCGTCGGCCAGCTCCCATGATGGGTTCCGGGGTGTGGAAGGAGTTTTCGACGCCACCCTGCAAGCGGCGCAGTGGGTTCGCGAGGTCGGCCTCCGACTTCAGATCAACACCACCGTCACCGCCGATACCGTTGGTGAACTGCCTGAGGTCCTGGCCAGCGTCGTCGCCTTCGAGGCCGGACTGTGGAGCGTGTTCTTCTTGGTGCCCACCGGCAGGGGAGACAACCTGAGACCCCTTCCCGCCGATGAAGTCGAGGAGGTGCTGCACTGGCTCAACGAGGTCGGAGATCACGTAGCGGTCAAGACCACCGAGGCGCCGCACTTCCGTCGGGTTGCGATCCAGCGATCTCGTAGCGCAGACGTCGACGTCGACTTCCCACCCGGTCCGCTCCGGCTGACCCTGAGAGCGGGTACCGTCGCCAACCTCGGTTCATTGCATGGGACTCGTGCCCGAACCCGTCCCCCGCTGGACGTCAACGCGGGCCGGGGGTTCTCCTTCATCGACCACCACGGGCTGGTCTACCCCAGTGGCTTCCTGCCGATGTCGGCGGGCTCGGTTCGTCACCGTCCCTTCACCTCCATCTACCGGGAATCCGACCTCTTGGTCGCACTACGCGACCCCGACCGGCTCGGTGGGCGCTGTGGTCGCTGCGAGCTGAAGACGGTGTGCGGAGGCTCACGGTCCCACGCCTTCGCCGTCTCCGGCGACCCGTTCTCAGAGGACCCCAACTGCGCCTACCAGCCGCCGGCGGGCTGATGCTGACGACAGGCGGGTGTGGGAGCGGGCATAGTTCTGGACGTCTCTGGACAGCCGGCCCGCGGTTGGTCTGTCCTCGTCTTGAAGTTGGAGGAACTCGTGCCCGCTCCCAACCGTGCCACCCCACCCAGCCCCTATGACTACCTCGCCGCTGTTGACGAATTCACGGTGACCAGCACCGACCTCGTCGACGGGCAGCCCATTGCGTTGCGTTTCGTGGCCGACGCCAACTTCGGCGTCGGCGGAGACAACGTCTCACCCCAACTGAGCTGGAGCGGTTTCCCGTCCGAGACGGCCAGCTTCGCCGTCACCTGCTTCGACCCCGACGCCCCCACCGGGAGCGGGTTCTGGCACTGGGTGCTGTTCGACATCCCCACGTCGGTGACCGAGTTGGCTACCGGAGCGGGGTCAGGAGACGGTACCGCCATCCCGGCCGGGTCGATCCACGGCCGCAACGACACCGCCAACAACCTCTACACCGGGCCGTTTCCACCGGCGGGCCACGGACCTCACCGCTACCTGTTCGCGGTGCACGCCCTCGACACCGACAAGCTCGGTGTAGATGGCACGGTCAACCCGGCCGTGGTCGGGTTCTACATGTCCAACCACGTGCTGGCCCGAGCCGTGCTGACCGTGACCCACGAGGAGTAGCCATCGGGTCAGTCACCCAAGATCTCCAGGACCCGTTCGGGCGGCCGAGCCACCACGGCTCGGTCGCCCACGATCACGATGGGGCGTTCGATCAGCTTGGGGTTGGCGCTGAGCGCCTCGATCACTTCGTCGGCCGAGGCATCGTCGAGTCCCAGTTCCTTCCACAGCGCCTCACCGGTGCGGGCCATGTCCCGCGGATCGTCGGTGCCGAGCAGATCCAGTACCCGCCTGATCTCAGCGGTGTCGGGTGGCGAATCGAGGTAGCGGAGGTAGGTGGCGTCCACCCCCTTCTCGGTCAGGATCGACTGGGTGGTGCGGCATTTCGAGCACTTGGCGTTGAACCAGACGGTCGGTTCTGACATAGCGGCCTACTCCCTCGGGTCGGTGGCGCCGCGAGCTTGGCATGACTTCGCCCAGAGACAGGTCTCGGTTCAGGAGGCCCGCATCCTCACCGCTGGGAACGCCAGTGTCAGAGGGGCGCGATGTGGTGGGAAATGGGCGTCTCGGTAGGCTCGCTCGGGTGTTGAGCGAGGCCCCCGACGTCAGCCCGCACCGACCGAACCAGTTGAGCTGGTGGCTGTTCGGAGTGGCGGTGCTGGTGTTCGCCATGGTTGTGATCGGTGGAGCCACCCGCCTCACCCAGTCCGGGCTGTCGATGGTTCATTGGGAACCGGTGAGCGGCTCTGTTCCGCCGCTGTCCGAAGGCGACTGGCAGGCCGAGTTCGATGCCTACCGCCAGACGCCTGAGTTCCGCCTCGTGAACCGGGAAATGGACCTCTCGGAGTTCAAGGGGATCTTCTGGTGGGAGTACTCCCACCGGGTTCTGGGTCGCATCGTGGGCATGGCCCTAGCCCTCCCGTTCTTCTGGTACCTGTTCCGGCGGGCCATTCCTCCCGGTTACGGCCCCCGCATCGCGTTGTTGGTGGCGCTGGTAGGTCTTCAAGGCTTCATCGGCTGGTGGATGGTGACCAGCGGCCTGGTCGATCGTCCCGATGTGGCCCACGAGCGACTTGCCCTTCACCTGGTCACCGCCCTGCTCTTGTTGGCCGCTCTGGTTTGGACGGCCCTGGACCTGAGGGCATTGGCCCAAGGGCGCACCAAGGTCGAGGGACGCCCGTCGCGGTGGGTGGCGCCGTTCTTCGTTCTGCTCAGCGTGCAGATCGTGCTCGGAGCGTTCGTGGCCGGACTCGATGCCGGGCGCATCTACAACACCTGGCCGGCCATGAACGGCCAATGGGTTCCCAGGGAGGTCGATCGGCTCTCGCCGGTGTGGTCCAACGCGGTGGACAACCCGGTCACCGTCCAGTTCTTGCACCGGTGGTTGGCGGTGGTGGTGGCGGCGTCGGCCATGGCCGTGGCGGCCAGACTGTTCTTCGCCGGGGCCCGGGGAATCGCCTTCGCCTTGGAGATGGTGGTCCTGGCCCAGTTCGTGCTCGGCATCATCACGCTCGTCAATGCCGTTCCGGTGGGTCTGGGGATCGCCCACCAGGCGGTGGGTGCCCTGACGTTGGTGGTTGCAGTGGTGGCGGCGCACTGGTCCACCGGGGGAGCCCGGGCCCAACCGGGCCGAGAGCCTTCTCCCGTGGCGGAACCTGCGGTATCGGTCTGATCAAACTCGCAGCGAGGACGACCGGACCTGCTCGCTAGGAACCATCGGGGCCTTCGGGCTGGTCGGGTGACTCGACGATGAGCCTCAGAGCGCGGCGCAACAACCGGGTGGTGGCTTCCCACGCCTCCAGCTCCCCGGCGCAGGCTTCAGCCTCGTCTGAGTTGCCTTCGAACACGGCTTCCTCGTGGCTTTCACGCCACGAGATCTCCTGACGGGAGCTGTCGGCGATCAGTTCCAAGACCAGGTCTCGATTCCACCCACAGATCCGGGCGGCAAGGTCACGGCTGACCGAACCGTCCTCGTCGGTGTCGAGTTCGATGATGGTGGCCAACGCCGGATGGAGGTCGTCGTCTTCGCCGTCGACGTCGCGGAGGTCGACGGTGGGGCCGGTGCTGGTCCAGGTCCGGCCGCCGACTCGTTGGGCCAGACCTTCGTCCAGTTCGTCGACGGCCTCGGCCAGGTGGACCAGCAGAAGATGGAGCTGGGTGGCCGAGAACGGGTGGGCCAACAGGGTGGTCCGGGCCGAGATGCGGTCGCCCACCAGGGCGAAGCGGACAAAGGCGGTCTGCTCGTTGAGGCGATTGACCTCGAACAGAGCATCACCGGGCTGGGCCACGTCGACCACCACCCACGACACCATCTCGACGGCAGGCATGTCCTGGCGCACCGTCACCCACACCAGCGCAGAGCCGCAGGCGATGGGTATGTCGTCGTCCTCGTCGTGGATCGGTGGATGGCCCACCGCTTCCTCGATGGCCTCATCGACGAGACGCCGGAGCTCGTCGGGGTCGCCGGGGATCACCACGTCGGCGTCGTCACCCTTCTCGGAGCGGTTCTGGAGCCGGTGACCGACCAGGAACGCAGGGTGGGGAACGCCAAAGACCCGGCGCAGCACCCGCACCGCCATCACCGACAAGCGGTCGGCGTCGTCGAGTGCTCCGTCGGCGAAGTAGTTGGACGAACCCTCATCGGGGACTTCGTCCAGGGTGTAGGTGGGGGGTGTGAGGCCGAGCGCGACCAGTTCGGCTTCGGCGTCGGCGGTGAGTCGGAAGCCATCGTCGAGGTAGGCGTTGCTGGAGACCTCCAGACGGACCATCGGCTCTTGAAGGGCGAACTGCACGTAGGGCGTCACCTGGTCCTCGCCGTTGAGCCCTGTCTCCACATCGATCACGAAGGACTGGAGGTCTTCGATGTTGGCCAGGCGCGTGGCCACCTCACCCTGGAACCGGGTCCAGGCCCGGGCCACCTCCAAGTCGAGATCGAACCCCTCGGACTCGCTCATGGTCGCAGGTTACGCCGTGGTCCCAGCGCCGCGACGGGCCGTGATCGCGGTTGCCCAGATCCCGGCCGCGGCCCCGATCCCGGCCCCGACGGTCAGGCTGAGCACCAGTCGAGCAACCGGTGCGGCCAGCGCGGTCGGCAACTGGGAGTGCGTGAAGAACGAGCCGTAGGCGATGCTCACCACCGCGACGATTCCAGCCAGCCCCCACGACGACACCGCCCAGTCGTGGTCTCCGAAGTGGGCTCTAACCAGCCCGAACAGCGTTAGGCAGACCGGCAGCATCAGCGCGATGGCCGCCCCGCCCGGTGGATCGGACATTGTGAGCGCGACGCCCACCACCGTCGTGGCTCCGAGCAGGCACACGCCGATCGCCACCGCCGGGAACAGGCGGACCCCGAACGACGACAGGAAGGAGATCCCAGCGGCGACGACGGCCACCACCAGCCACGGGGCCACCGGCGGTGGTGGAACCCACCTGGTCTGGCCGGTCACGGTCCGTTGCCGGCCGTCGACGTGCAGCCCCAGTTCCCAACCATCGATGATGGTGTGGTGCTCATGGGGTGAAGTCTGGACTGCCGCTGGATCGGTGTTCCCCATCCAGTGGACCCGGTGATCGTGCCAGGAGGCGCTGGGGTCCGCGGACACGTGCACCCACTGGGCGGGAGCCGACGAATCAGCCGTCTCGGGCATTGCTGGCCATCACCCGCCTACCCAACGGTCAGGTTGCGTCACTGCGCCAGGAGGTGGCCGATGAGATGGGGTTGGACCTGGACGAACCGCGCTCGCTGGCCGCGGTCGAAGCCCGGGCCCGAGAGTTGGTCGAGGCGGCGGCAGGTCGGGACTGGGCGGTGGTACCAGCCGATTCGCCCACCGTGGCATGGATATGTGACTGGCTGGTCCCCAACCTGGCACGCACCACCGACGAGATCGACAACCTCCTGGTGGGCCTCGCCGGGGGCCACGTCCCTGCCGGTCCCAGCGGAACCTTGACCCGCGGCGGTGCCCACGTCTTGCCCACCGGACGGAACTTCTATTCGGTCGACCCCAAGTCCCTTCCTACCCGGCTGGCCTGGGATGTTGGGGTTCGACTCGCTGATGGGGTGGTGGCACGCCACATGGACGAGGAAGGCCGACCGCCGACCACGGTGGGCCTGGTGTTGTGGGGGACCGCCCTCATGCGCACCCAGGGCGATGATGTGGCTGAAGCCCTTGCCCTGCTCGGCGTCCGTCCGGTGTGGGAGCAGGAGTCCCGCCGAGTGGTCGGGCTCGAGGTCATCTCGTTGTCTGAACTGGGCCGTCCACGGGTGGACGTCACGGTGCGCATCTCGGGGTTCTTCCGTGATGCCTTCCCCAACCTGGTTCAGTTGATCGACGACGCGGTGGCCCTGGTCGCGGCGCTGGATGAACCGCCAGAGCAGAACCCGCTGCGAGCGTCGCGTGCCGATGACCCTCGGATCTTCGGGCCGCCGCCTGGTTCCTACGGGGTCGGGGTGGCGGCCGCATTGGAGCAGCGTTCGTGGCGGAGCGACGACGACTTGGCCGCGATCTATGTGGCGTGGTCGGGGCACAGCTACGGCCGGGCGGGCTACGGCATGCCCGCCGAGGACGCCATGCGGCGCCGGTTCGCCGCCATCGAGGTGGCGGTCAAGAACCAGGACAACCGCGAGCACGACATCTTCGACAACGGCGAATACCTGTCCGAGCACGGTGGCATGATCGCCACCGTCCGTGCGCTGACCGGGGCCGACCCCAAGGGATGGTTCGGCGACTCGGCCGACCCCGACCGGCCGATGGTCCGCTCGTTGGCGGAGGAGGCCGCACGGGTGGTTCGCACCCGGGTGGTCAACCCTCGCTGGATCGACGCCATGACCCGTCACGGTTACAAGGGCGCCTTCGAGTTGGCGGCCACGGTGGACTTCCTGTTCGGCTACGACGCCACCGCCCGGGTCGTCGACGACTGGATGTACGAACGTGTGGTCGAGGCCTACGTGGCCGACCCGGCCATCCGGAAGTTCTTCGAGACGTCCAACCCGGGGGCGTTGTCGTCGATCGCCGAGCGACTGCTGGAAGCGATCGAGCGAGGGATGTGGGACGCCGGCGCGGAAACGCGGACGCTGTTGGCCCGCGCCGTGCTCGAGGCCGAGACCTGGGAGGAACGACGGTGAGCCGGCTGTCCTTCTCCGAGGTGGTGGGCTTGGAGGAGGCCAAGGAGGCTTTGCTCCTGGCCGCGGTTGAGCCCCGCCTGGGAGGGGTTCTCCTACGCGGAGACAAGGGTTCGGCCAAGACCACCTTGGCTCGAGGACTGGCCGCGGTGATGCCCGGTGACGCTCCGTTCGTGGAGCTTCCCCTCGGGGCTGGCGAAGACCGGGTCCTGGGCGCCCTCGACCTGGCCGACCTGTTGGAACGAGGTCGACCAAGGTTGCGTCCGGGGCTCCTGGCCGAAGCCCACGGCGGGGTGCTCTACGTCGACGAGATCAACCTGTTGGCCGATCACCTGGTCGATGCCTTGCTCGACGTGGCTGTCTCGGGTGTGAACCGGGTGGAGCGCGAGGGCCTGTCGGCCCAGCACCCAGCCCGGTTCGTGCTGGTGGCGTCCATGAACCCCGAGGAAGGTGAGCTGCGCCCTCAACTTCTCGATCGGTTCGGGCTCACCACCGAGGTGCGGGCCCGGTCGAGGTCAGAGACCGCGTGGAGGCCGTCCGCCGCCAACTGGACCGCGACCAGCCATTTGCCGCCGCGGGTGAGGAGGGAGCCGGACCCGTCAGCTTGGTCGAACCAGACCATGTGAGCGAGGCTGATTCCGAGCTGCGGCGGCGGGTCACCGCGGCCAGGTCCGCCAGCGCATCGCTGCCCGACGAGGTGGTGAACTTCGCCTGCTCGGTGGCGGTCGGGGCTGGCGCCGAGGCGCTGCGGGCCGACCTGGCCTTGGTGCGAGCCGCGCTGGCTCGGGCCCGGCTCGACGGCCGTCGCCATGTCACCACCGCTGACGTGGAGGCGGTGGCCGCGTTGGTGCTGGCCCACCGTCGACGACGTGGCCCGGCTGATTCCCCCGGAATAGACCAAGGCGAGTTGGACGACCTGTTCGACGAGCTGCGCCCCCCGACTCTGCCTGACCGACCTCCGACCTCATCGGAGAGCCCGGATCCCGATCCGCTTCATCCCCCTGCCGACCAGACCAAGAGCAGCGGGGTAGACGCCGACGCGCAACCTCGCCCCCGGTCAGAGCGCGGTCCCGAGCCCGAACAGGACCCCGACCCGGGTCCTCGGGGGTCGGTGTCGGTGGCGGTCGACTTGGGGTTGGGTCGAGGCGGACAACCTCCCCGCACCCCACCAGCGAGAGGTCGTTCCGGGCGGTCGACCATGGCGGTCGGGCGCCCGGTGCGCACGGTGGAATCGGGTGATCGCCCCGGCCAACGCCCCGACGGACCGGCCAGTGCTCTGGCCCTGGCCACCAGACGCAGCGTGGACGGTGTACCCCAGGCCGTAGCGGTCCCCGGTGACCTGAGGGTCGTCGACCGCGAGCACACCGCCCGGGCTCTGGTGGTGTTCGCGGTGGACACTTCGTCGTCGATGGGTCGAGACGGTCGTTTGGCCGTGGCCCAGGGGGCGGTCAGGCATCTTCTGGGGGACGCCTACCGCCGCCGTGCCCGGGTCTCCCTGGTGGCCTTCCACCACGACCAGGCCGACGTGGTGTTGCGCCCGACCTCCTCCACCGAGATCGCGTCATCTCGGCTGGGGGAGATGGCGAGCGGTGGCACGACCCCGATCGCCGCCGGGCTCGACGTCTGCCGAGACCTGGTCGGCGCCGCGGCACGTTCCGGTGATCGGTCCATCGTGGTTGTCCTGACCGACGGCCGGGCCACCTCGGGTGGTCCGGACCCGCTGGCCGCGGCGATGACGGCAGCGACCCAGCTCGCCAAGGTGGCCGACGACGTGGTCATCGTGGATACCGAGTCCGGCTACCCCCGCCTGGGCTTGGCGGGGTCGTTGGCCGGGGCCGCGCGAGCACGACTGGTTCCGCTGGGGGACCTCGACGCACTCGACCCCGGGCGGGACCTGGTCGCCCACCTTCCGGGGGTATCAGATGTCCGCTCCTGACCCGGGTCCAGGTCTGGCTCCCGGCGCTGGTCTTGCGCTCGAACCCGATGTCGCCGGTCCCGTGGTGCTGGTGTTGGGCGGTGTCCGGTCGGGAAAGTCCGAGGTCGCCGAGGCTCTGGTGACCGACCTGGCCAAAGGCGCAGCGGTCACCTACGTGGCTACCGGTCGCCGTGACCTGGCCGACGTCGGGTTCGCCGCTCGCATCGCCTCCCACCGGCACCGGCGCCCGCAGCATTGGGTGACCGTAGAAGCCGGCGACGACCTGGCCGTCGTGGTGGCGGCGAGCTCGGGCCCCGTCCTGGTCGATTCCCTCACCACCTGGGTGAGCGCCCACGCCACCTTCCAGCCGGCGGTCGACTCCCTGGTCGATGCCCTGAGGGCCCATGTCGGTGCCGTGGTGGTGGTGTCGGACGAGGTGGGCTTGGGTGGCTATCCGGCCACCGACATGGGGGGTCGCTTCGCTGACGCGCTCGGGTCGGTCAACCAGGCGGTGGCTCGGATTGCCGACCGGGTCTTGTTGGTGGTGGCCGGTCGGGTCATGGAACTTCCATCGCGATGATCTCGGCTTTGGCGCTGCTCACCTGCATCGGCCGGGGTCGCGACCCCGACCCGGGTGCAGTCCGGTGGTTCGGTGCGGTGGGAGCGGTTCTCGGGACGATCATGGCGGTGACGTGGTGGGTGGCGTCGCAGTGGTGGAACCCACTGACAGCCGCGGTCGTGGTGGTCGCCGTCGACGCCGGGCTGACGGGGATCCTCCATCTCGATGGTCTGGCCGACTGTGGCGACGGCTTGCTGGCACCGATGGACCGAGACCGCCGTCTGGTCGTCATGCGTGACCCTGCTGTCGGCGCCTTCGGACTGGTGGCGGTGGTGCTGGCTCTGGCCCTGAACATCGCCGGGCTGGCGGGGGTCGAGTTCCGGTGGTGGCTGCTGCCTGGTCTGTATGCGCTGTCCCGTTCCGCAGCGGCCCTGGTCATGATCTGGGTCCCATACGCTCGACCCGAAGGGTTGGCCAGTTCGTTCACAACCGAACGCGGGGACCAGGTGGCGGTGGTGGCCGCCTTGACAGTGGGTGCAGCGGTGACGGTGGCGGCGATGGTCGCGGAAGGACCTCGAGGTCTGGTCACGGTGGCGGCGGCGGTGATCGGTTCGACAGCCGTGACCGCCCTGGCCCGGCGACGACTCGGCGGCTTCACCGGGGACGTGCTGGGCGCGGTCATCGTCACCTCACAGGTCGGTGCCCTGCTGGCGGCATCGGCTGTCCATCCAACCTTGGGAGCAACGTGAACCCCTTCGCTTCGGCCTATCTGGACCTGATCGTCTTCGACATCGGTGGGACCCTGGTGCATGAGGCTTCGGCCGTCACCGCGGTGGGTGACCTGGTGGCCCAGCCGATCGGTGACGCCGTGGCCGAGTTGGGCCTGCTCGCCACCCAGGTGAGGTTGGCTGCTGCCACCGACACGTCGGTGATGACCGAGGCCGACGTGCGCCGCCTGCTCGACCCGGTAGGCCTCGGTGATCTGCTGGCGGTGATCGTCACCTCGACCGATGTGGGAGCAGCGAAGCCCGATCCGACATCGCTACGCGAGGCGATGGGCAGGTGTGGCGTCACCGACGGGACGCGGGTCTTGTTCGTCGGAAACGCCGACTGTGATGCCGAGGCGGCCGCGGCCGCTGGCTGCCACTACGTGGCTGTCCCCGCCGGTGAACTGGAAGGACCCGGGGCGGTGGTTGAGCGGTGGATCTCCGAACAGGTGGGCCGGTCCTTCCACGGCGTGGTCGCCGCCGTGACCGACCCCGACGCCAGCGTTCGGGTCGAGGCCCGGGCGCGACACGACGAGCTGACCAAGCCGCAGGGGTCGCTCGGTCGTCTCGAAGGGATCGGGATCGAGCTGGCCGCCATGGCCGGTGAGGTCCTACCGCCCGATCCGTTCCCGGCGTGTGTGGCGGTGTTCGCCGGTGACCACGGCGTGCTCGACGCCGGCGTATCGCCATGGCCGCGGGAGGTGACCACGGCGATGGTGGCGACCTTTGCCCAAGGTCGGGCCGCGGTCAACACCATCGCCTCCTCGGGGGGGATGGATGTGGTGGTCGTCGATGTGGGTGTGGCCCTCGATCCCGTCCTTCACCCCCGGGTCATGAACCGTCGGGTCACTGCCGCCAGTGCCGACCTGTCGGTCGGACCGGCCATGACCAGGGCGCAGACCCTGGCCGCATTGGATGTGGGTGCCGAGATGGCATCCAGACTGGTGAGGGAAGGGAACCGGTGCCTGATCGGGGGAGACATGGGCATCGGCAACACCACGCCGTCCGCCGCTCTCATCGCCTCGTTGACCGGTGGGGACCCTCGACTGCTCACCGGTCGGGGCACCGGCATCGACGACGCCACCTTGGAACGCAAGGCCACGATCGTCGCCGATGCGGTGGCTCGCACCGCGGGGAAGTCGCCCCTGGAGGTGTTGGCGGAGTGCGGTGGATTGGAGATAGCGGCGCTGGCCGGGTTCTTCCTCGGAGGTGCCGCCAACCGGGTGCCGGTGGTCGTGGACGGAGTGATCGCCCTGGCGGCCGCCACCGTGGCTCACGCCCTGTGTCCCCAGGCCCGGGGCTGGTGGATCGCCGGTCACCGCTCGACCGAGCCGGCCGCGTCGGCGGTGCTGGCCCATCTGGGTTTGGAACCGGTCCTGGATCTGGAGTTGCGACTGGGCGAGGGAACAGGCGCAGCCCTGGCCTACCCGGTGGTGAGAGCCGCGGCCGCCGTTCTTCGAGACATGGCAACCATGGCCGACCTGGGTTTGGCCTGACGGGTTCAGGACCTCTTTGGTGCGACCGGCAAGTCGATCTCCGCTAGTTCAGGGGCTTCGCCACTAGGGGGCTCTGCCCCCGAACCCCCGCCCTGTCCTCCTGCTCCAGATCGTTAGTAGGCCGCACACCATCGGTGGCCACACAGATAGCCGAATTCGCTTGGGTGACCAGGGTGAACTGAGTACAAGCCAAGTCCGATCGGTGGATCGAGGCTAGGGCGCCGATGGCTTGTGAGGATCACGTCGGCCCGGTCCGGCTCTTCAGCTTCGGTGCCGCGATCGTCTCACCCCGGTCACCCTTCCTTCTCAGCATCTGGTGTTCTCGAGCAGTTGGCGGTGCCCGGTCGGGCGCGCCTGCGGGCGCGTCCCCTGGCATCCCTGATCGCATTGACAGGTTGTTGCGAACCGGGCGTGGCCGCGCAAGGCGGTCGGTCATTCCGGTCGATCGCCTTCAGTTCGGGCTTCGTTGTCACTCCTCCTTCTTACGCTGGTCGAGCGGAGCTCGACCGAGGAGGCGTTGCGATGACCACGGCGGAGAACAACACGACCAACAGGTTCACCACGGAGCTGGCAGATGTGCCGGCGGAGCGGTTGGAGGCCGAGCTGGTCGATCTGGCTGGGCGGCTGTCGGCGGGAACCTTCGAACTGTTGGTACTGGTCGGTGAGCTAGACGCCCGGGGGTTGTGGGCCCGTTGGGGTGCCCTGTCGTGTGCGGCGTGGCTGGCCGAGGTGTGTGACATCGAGGTGTGCACGGCCCGCACCCAGGTCCGGGTAGCCCGAGCCCTACGCACCTACCCGGCCTTGGCGGAGGCCATGGCTAATGGTGACGTCTCCTATGCCAAAGCCAGGGTGCTGGTCCCTCACCTCACCGAAACCAACGTTGACGTCTTGTTGCACCTGGCGGTCACCAACCCGGCTGGGCGGCTGGGGGCTGCGATCGCGGCATGGTCCCAACGCAACGAAGACCCCGAAACGATCGCCCGCCGCCAACACGAAGAACGAAGCGTGTCCTGGCGTACCGAACCCGACGGGATGGTGACCATCACCGCCCGTCTCGCCCCCGCCGTCGCCGGGGCGGTGTGCGCGGTGATCGACGCTCACGTGACTCGATCGGCCGCGCCCGCGGGCGCGTCACTGCCCCAACAACGCGCCGACGCACTGGCCGAGATCGCCACCAACGGCGGCAGAAACGTCGACGTCGAAGTGGTGATCCACGTTCGAGGAGACGGCACCACCCTGGCCGACGGCACCCCGCTCAACGACCACGTCGTAGCCCAACTGTTGCCTCAGGCGTTCGTTTCGTTGCTGCTGGTCGACACCGACCGGCAACCGATCGATGCCAGCCCCCGCCGCCGCACCCCGACCCGCCGCCAGAAACGGGTCATCGACGAAACGAACCCCGAGTGCGGCCACCCCGGCTGTCGGGCCCGGACCTTCCTCCAATACGACCACATCCAGCCCTACGCCCAAGGTGGTCCCACCGTCGTCGCCAACCTCCAACGCCTCTGCGGCCCCCACAACCGAGCCCGGTCACGAGCCGGATGAACATACCCCCCAGGTACAGCCGGTCACTCACACGCGGCCGGTCGCAGCCGAGCGGGTCGGACCGATCCGGACGTGGAAGCACCGGCTCGACCGCTGTCCAGACGGGATCGAACACCTCGGGGTCGAGCGCGCTCATGAGGTAGGAGACTTCCACCTTGTCGTCGGTTCGTGGGACGCACCAGCCATCAGAACCGGGCCACGCCAACGGCAGGTGGATGGTCAGCTACCCGAGCCGCTCCTCTGAACGGCCAACTCAAGGACCGCGATGGCTCGCGCCTCTTCGTCAACGTGGCCGGACAAGACCTGGATCTGTCAGTCACCGGCTCGTAGTTCTCAAGCGCCTATCCGAGCGAGTCCTTACTGTTGATGTGGGAGCGGTCGACAACATCGTGCCAACCTGACCTAACCGTGTCGCCTCGCCCAGCGCCATTCGAACTCCTACATCCTCCGGCCGGAACCCCGAAACAGACGGTGTTCACCCGCGGATCCACCGATCAGACAACGATGAATGTGGCAGGGGCCGGATAGCCATGGTGATCATTGCCGCCAAGCTCAGGACGGCCAGGGCTTGGTGGCCAGGTCGTCTCGCAGCTTGTACTTGAGGATCTTGCCGAGGGTCTGGTTGCGGGGTAGTTCGTCCACGACCTCGAGCTGCTCGGGGATCTTCTGGGTCATCAACTGGGCGTCCTTGAGGGTGGACACCATCTCGTCGAAGCTGATCGGCTCCTGACCTTCGGCGGTCACCACCACCGCGCACACCCGTTCGCCGCGCTCACGGTCGGGTAGGCCCACCACGGCCACGTCGGCCACCTTGGGGTGGGCGTAGAGCAGGTCCTCGATCTCCTTGGCCGAGATGTTCTCGCCCTTGCGGATGATGATGTCCTTGAGGCGACCGGTCAGCACCAGATGACCGTCGGCTCGCAGATGGCCCACGTCGCCGGTGCGGAACCAGCCCTCGCCGTCGAAGGCTTCGGCCGTCGCCGCCGTGTCGGTGTAGCCGGCGAACACCATCGGTCCCTTGACCCGGACCTCACCGTCCTGGCCGGCACCGGTGGCCTGCTCGTCGCCATCGACGGTGCGCAGTTCCAACCCCGGGACAGGCTTGCCCACCGTGTTTGCCCGTTGTTCATCGGTGTCGTGAGGAGAGCCCAGGCAGATCATCGGGCACTCGGTCATGCCGTAGCCGTGACAGATCGGGACGCCCAGTTCCCGCTTCACCTCGTCGTAGATCTCGGGTGGCATGGGCGCGCCGCCACCCGACAGCTTGCGCAGCGTCGGGATGATGGGGGTGGCCGGGTCCTTGCGTTGCTCGGTCAGGTACATCTGGTAGAAGGCGGTGCTGCCCCCGACCATGGTGGCGCCGTTGGCGGCGAAGGTGGCCACCGCCGACACCGGGTTGAAGGCCTCGATCAGCACGGCGCCGAATCCGCTCAACAACATGGTCCCGAAGTAGTCCGGCCCGGCGATGTGGGCGAAGGGGAAGGCGATCGAACCGACGTCATCGGGCTGCATGTCCAACGCCGCGGCCATGCCCCAGGCCCCGGTGATGAGGGTGCGGTCGGTGTGGCGCACGCCCTTGGGGTCCGAGGTGGTGCCGGACGTGAAGTAGATCCACCGGACCTCGTCACCGCTGGAGGGAGCAGGGCCGAGCGTGGCGGCGTCAGCTTCGGGAAGGTCGGCGAAGATGTCGATGACCTGGGGTTTGGTGGCCAGGTCTGCGGTCAGCTCGTGCACCATGGCCCCGAAGTCGAAGCCGTTCCACTCGCCGGCCACCAGCACCACCTCGGCGTCGGTGGCCTTGATGGCGTAGCCGACCTCCTTGTGGCGGTACAGGTGCAGGATCGGGTTCTGCACGGCACCGAGGCGAGCCAGGGCGAAGCTGGCCAGGATGGTCTCGAAGCGGTTGGGGGCCTGCCAGGTGACCCGGGTGCCGGCGCCGATGCCGATGGCGGCGAACCCGGCCGCCACCCGTTCGGCCCGGTCCCGGAACTCACGACAGGTCAGGGTCCGGCCGGCCTCGTCGATGAGCAGGGTGGTGTCGGGAGAGGCGGCGGCCCGCCTCTCCACCAGGTCCCACAGTGTTGCGGCGTCGGCGAAGGTTTCGGTCACGGCTGCCCCCTGGCGGTCGGGTTCGAACATGGGGTGTCCTGACGGACCGTCAGAATGTAGACGCGCACCACGACGGCCGCGTCCGCCGTGGCGGCCGGGTGTTGGGGTGGGTTCAGATGTAGGTGAGCCTGGTGATCCAGTCGGCCACGCAGGCCGGCTTCTCCTCACCCTCGATCTCCACCGTCACCGTCTTGGTGGTCTGGATGGTGTTGGGGTCACGCAGCTCGACGGCCTTGAGCACGCTGGTGGCGCGGATCTTGGAGTTCACCTTCACCGGGTTGATGAATCGGATCTTGTCGAACCCGTAGTTGACGCCCATGGCGATGCCGGCGAGGCGGGTCATGTCCTGGGGTATCGAGCCCGAGAGGTGGGTGAGCATCGACAAGGTGAGGAAGCCGTGGGCGATCGTGACCCCCCACGGTGAGAGCTGCGCCGCCATCTCGGGGTCGACGTGGATGAACTGGTGGTCGTGGGTCAGCTCGGCGAACTGGTCGATCTGGTCCTGGGTGACCTCGAACCACTCGCCGGTTCCCTCGGTTTGACCGAGGGCGGCCTGGAACTTCTCGTATGCCTGCTCAGCGTTGGTTGCCATGGTTGGCACCGTATCCGCGGCTGGAAACCCCGGTCGCAACCGTCAGCTAGTTCCCGAGATCCTCGACCGCATGGCGGCCAGCCGCTCTTGGAACTCGGGTTGGGACACCGACCAGGCCTGGTCGACGAGCTCTCGCTCGACCGCGCTCGGGTGGTCGTCGATGTTGGCGACAGCGGCGATAGTGGCCTTGGTCCGGCGCACCAACTCACCGGGCGCGGCCGCGGCGCGGCCGGCCATCTCCAGGGCGACGTCGAGCAGTTCGTCGTCGGGCACGCAGCGCCACGCCAGGCCGCATTCCACCGCCTCTTGCCCGTTCAGCACCTCGCCGAACAGCACCATTGCCGCGGCAACCTGAGGTCCAGCCAAGCGGCGCAGCATCCAGGTGTGGCCCCCGCCGGGGTGGATGCCCAGTTGAAGGAACCGGGTGTCGAATCGGGCCGAGGCACCGGCCAGCCGTACGTCGGCGGCCAACGCCAGGTTCATGCCCGCTCCCACCGCGGCGCCGTTGACCGCGGCGATGGTGGGAAGTGGTGATCGGGCGACCCGGAGGAAGCCCTCGTAGATGGCCAACAGGCCCTCTCGTTCGGAGGCACCCAGGTGGGACAGGTCAGCCCCAGCACAGAACGCAGTCCCGCGACCGGTGACCACCAGTGCGCCCACCTCGGGGTTGGCCTCCAGATCGTCGAAGGCGGCGGAGACGTCCTGGCACATGGCCAGGTCGAACGCGTTGCGTCGACCAGGAGCGTCGAGGGTGAGCACGGCGACACCGTCGACGATCTGGACGTCTATGTCGGTCATCGGGCGATGTGCGTCCGGCTCTCGTCGCCCGGGTTGGCCGGGGTCCGGTTGACGGCGGGGGAGTGGCGGAAGAACTGTTCGACGTCGTCTTGGTATTGGTAACCGACGTCTTTGGTCCCGATGGTGGATCGGAGGCGAACTGCTTCCATGAACGCCTCCACCGCCCCGGCGGTTGTGTACTGGTACCGGAACCCAGCTTCTTTGAGGCGGCGGTTGTCCAGGCCTCGCCCGTAGCGCAGGACCTGCATCAGCTCGGGTGGCAGGTCGACCAGGCCGAGTCGGCGCAGGACCTCGGTGCTCAGCGCCGTGGCAACCGGCGGGATGGGCAGGCCGTGCTTGCCGGCGATGGCGCACACCTCGCTCCACGGGATCATGCCGTCGGCGGCTACGTTGAAGATGCCGGCCAAGCGATGATCGAGGGCGAACATGATCGCCGCCACCACGTCGTCCTCGTGGATGAGTTGGAGTCGAGGATCGAACCCGGCCATCTTCGGCACCAACGGCAGGGACAGCGCCTTGGTGATCGGGGTGGCCAGGTCGGGTCCGATCACGTTGCAGCACCGCAGGAGAGACAACGACACATGTGGGTTGTCCCGGGCGAAGTCGCGCACGTAGGTCTCGACCTCCAGCAGGCTGCGTTCCACCTTGGTGCGCGGTCCGCCGGCCCGGCGGTCGGTCTCTCGAAACAGGTACGGGTCAGACGGAGATGAGCCGTACACGTGGGCCGAGCTCTTCACCGCCACCGTCCTCACCGTGCTGCCGGCGGCCGACGCGGCCGCGAACAGGTTCATGGTGCCGATGACGTTGATCTCGTGCATGGTCCGAGATGACATCTGCGTTGAGTCGACCACCAGGAACGTGTGGGCGATGGTGTCGATCCCGGTGGCTCGCACGATGCGGGACAGGATCGAGTAGTTCTCGTCGCTGCGGACGTACTCGGTTCGCTCGAGTTGGACGGTCGGGCGACGGGTGTCGAGCCCGATGATCACCTCGACGTCGGGGTCTGCCTCCAGGGCCTGGGCTAGGCGGCCACCCCAGTAGGTGGCCAGACCGGTGATGAGGATCCGTCGTCCCATGGCCTTAGCCGAACCAGACCGAGCGCCGTTGGCGCAACATGTCGAACAGGGCCTCTTGGATCTTCTGGCGGATGGCCTCGGACTCGTCCATGATCCGACTGCGCGAGTAGCGAGGTTGGGCCGGTTCTATGTCGGGGAAGCTCACCGGGTCGAGAACCTGCAGCTTGAACTTGGCCGGGAAGTGGACGGCGGCACCGAGCGGACCCAACGCCATGTTGGCGGTGATCGGGAAGTACGGCGCACCCAGGGCCCGGGCGACGCTGGGCAGCTTGAACAAGATGGGCATCGACTCTTCGGCACCGACCACGGCGATGGGGATGATCGGCACCCCGGCCCGCATGGCGATCTCCACGAAACCGCCCCGTCCGAAACGGCGGAGCCGGTAGCGCTCGTTGTAGGTCTTGGCTGGCCCTTTGGAACCTTCGGGGAACACCAAGACCAGCTGCTGTTGGTGGCGTAGGAGTCGGTAGGCGTTGTCGGGGTGGGCCACCACGCCACCGGCCCGGGCCCACAGGGTGCCGATGACGGGAGCGGCCTTGAAGAAGTGGTCGGCCAACCCGTACACCGGGCGGCCCAGCTCGGTCTCGACGCCGTGCATGATGGCCGGTGCGTCAGAGGGGATGGCCCCGGCGTGGTTGGCCACCAACAGGGCTCCACCTTCGGTGGGGATCTTGTCCAGACCTTCCCACTCGGCTCGGAACCAGTGCCGGTACATCGGGTCGTAGAGCTTGCGCACCATCTGGCGCATGTGCTCGGAGCGACCCCACTCGTCCACATCGCCGGTACGGGGATCGGTCAGCGGCTCAGGTTCCTCGGCCACCGGCGGCAGGTGCAGCGGAACCAGCTCGGCGGTCTTCACCATTGAGCCGGCGTCCTCGGCTCCGGCTGCTGGGGGCCGGTCAGAAGGCTCGGAGGCATCACTGGCCATGGATGGACACAGTACCGGTAGTCCCGCTCCGCCGCCTTGGTCGCCCGCCGATGGGTGCGACCCTCATGGCGTTGTGGGTGCTGACCTTCACGGGTCCTGGACCAACGGTCCGGGGGAGAGGAACAAGAGCTGATGGCAGTCAGCCCTCGTCGGGTTGGGGGACGGGGATGTCCTCGTCGGCCAGCCACCGCCTGCCGATGTCGCAGGTGACCAGGACCGGACACCACCGGCACTGGTGGGCGGGGCGGTGGATCGGGGCGCGGGTTCCGGCCCGTAGCTCGGCGATCTGCACCGCCCCGTCCACCGTGCGGGCCACCGTGGCGTCGAGCAACCCCTCGGTGACGGGCTCGACCTCGGCGATGCCGGTGTCCAGGTAGAAGGACGCGATCAGTCGGGGCGGTACCCCGATGCGGAGCGTGTCGAGCAGGGCGTAGAAGCGCAGGTCGTCACGGTGTCCGACGCGGGGGGACCCGGTCTTCAGGTCGATGATGACCTTGCCGGCCTCGTTGCCCCTGGCTGTTCCCAGGGTCAGGTCGACCTTGCCCTTGAGGGTGACCCGCTTGGCCACCAGGTCGATCCACTGGCTGCTCTCGGTGACCGGTCGCCACTTGGGCAGGAGCGGGGGGAAGCACTCGAAGAACTTGGCCACCCGGTCGCCAGCACTGGCCCGCAGTTCGGCCCGTTCGGATTCGGTGCAGGTCTGGAGGAAGTCCGTTAGCCAATGGTCGCCGTGGCTGACGCGGGCCATGGCCTCGTCGACCAGGTCGAGCGGGTAAGGCTCGTGGGGCCAGTGGATTCCCAACTCGATGGCCTTGTGGGAGATGGTGCCTCGGGCGATCGGTACCGACGGGGTGAAGTCTCCGTCGTCCTCGGCCAGCAGACGAACCTGGCAGCCGTGGACCTGGCTCAACAGGTGCTTGGACACGACCAAGCCCTCGTCGTCGGCCAGGTTCTCGACCAGCGGGGTCAGCCCGTCCTCCAGATCGGAGCGCAGGCGGGCCCTCAGGTCATCGGGGAAGGTCGGGCGGGAACCGCTCGAACCGAGAACGTCCAGGGTTTCGCGTTGCACCGGGCTGAGGGGTGGGGCATCGGCACGGGGCATGAAGGCGAGGTTAAGGGCCGAGCTGGCACCATGAGCGGGTGCACGTGGAACAGATATGGCGCTATCCGGTGAAGTCGCTCCAAGGCGAGAGCCTGACCGCAGCAACGGTGGGCCCGTTCGGGTTGGTGGGAGACCGGACCCATGCTCTTCGTGATCCCGAGACCGGAGTGGTGCTGACAGCTCGACGGGACCCGAAGCTGCTCTATGGCTGGGGGGTGCTGAACGGCGAGGAGGCGGCCGTGGATGTGCCCGGTCACGGTCCCACAACCGACGACGCCGTTATCTCGGCTTGGATCGGTCGGCCGGTGCGGCTGCTGGGCCCGACCGGTGAGGCCCAGACCTATGAGAACCTGAGCGACCCCGAACACGACGACAGCGACCCGGTGGCGTGGGAAGGTCCGACGTGGTCGTACCACGACTCGACCCGAACCCAGGTGAGCATCGTGGCCGTTGGGGACCTGCGCGATTGGGACGTCCGCCGCTTCCGCCCAAACCTGGTGGTGAGCGGGGACACCGCCGATGGACTGGTGGGTCGACGGTTGAGGATCGGTGGCGCCGAGGTCGACGTGGTCAAGAAGATCGGGCGATGCGTGATGATCACCCGGGATCAGCCAGATGGCATCGACCGCGACCTCGAGGTGCTGCGAACCCTGCGTCGAGATCGGGACCTGACCTTGGCCGTCGGCTCCCTGGTGGTCTCGCCCGGGTCGGTTCAGGTCGGTGACGAGTTGGAGGACCTCGGCCCGGCCTCATCCTGACGTCGGGACGTCGTGGCGGTGATCTGGTTGCGGCGGGACCTGATCGGCCTTGTTGTCACTGGGCATCGGGATGATGACGGCATGGAGCAGTCGTCCTCACTCCGGTTCGCCACCACGGTCCGCACCCTCGCCCAAGCCGCCCGGTCTCGCCGCCTCGTGGTCCCAGGGTTTCGGACTCCGCCCCGGGTCCCCGGGGCGGAACGCACGGTCCGTCACGCCGCTGATGGCTCGGCCACGGTGGCGGTGGTCGTCAAGGGGCGGCCCCATCAGGCAGTGGTGGCCGACCTGATCGAGGGCATCGTGATCGCCAACGACCTGACCGGTGCCGAGGCCACCCGGGTTCGTACCCACCTGTGGGAAGCGGTCGTCCACGCCCAGGTGGATGCCGCCTGATGCCTTGCGGCGAGACCTCGGCGCGGAGTGGTCAGGACCGCTGTTGGATCTTGATCATGTTGCCGGCGGGGTCGCGCACCGAGCAGTCCCGGATGCCGTAGGGCTGGTCGGTCGGCTCCTCGATGATCTCGACGTCGGCGGCCTGGATGCGGTCGAAGGTGGCCTCGAGATCATCGGTGGCCAGGAGCAGCATGCCGTGGGTCCCCTTGGCCATCATTTCCACCACGGTGCGGCGCTCGTCCTCGGTGAGGCCGGGGTACGCGTCGACCGGGCTGAGGACGACCGAGGTCTCGGGCTGATCGGGCGGACCGACGGTCAGCCAGCGCATGCCGTTGTATCCGACGTCGTTGCGAAGCTCGAACCCGAGTGCGTCCCGGTAGAAGGCCAGGGCCGCGTCGGCGTCGTTGTGTTGGAGGATGCTGGAGTGAATGGTGATGTCCATGGGTTCGACCCTAAGAGGACTAGTCGCCGTTGGCTTCTCGATTCCTGATCGGTCGGGTGACCTGCTTGGCGACGCAGGGCACCATCCCCTCGGTCGCAGTTGTCGCCGTCTTCCGGTAGATGCTGGGTGTCATTCCGACGAGTTCGGTGAAGCGGGTACTGAACGTGCCTAGCGATGAACACCCGACGGCGAAGCACACTTCGGTCACGCTCATCTCATCTCGACGGAGCAGGTCCATCGCCCGCTCGATTCGACGGGTCATGAGGTAGCTGTAGGGCGATTCGCCATAGGCGGCCTTGAACTGGCGACTGAAATGCCCCGGAGACATCAGGGCGTCACGGGCGAGCGACTCGACGTTCAGCGGCTTGGCGTACTCCCGATCCATTCGATCACGTACCCGGCGCAACCGGACGAGATCGGCCACTCGCTCCTGGTCGGGTTGCGTCGGCATTTGCTGATTCTCTTCGGTCGGTCGAGCACGTTTCGGGTTCGGCAGCAGTTAGCGGAGTGTCTGCCAGAGACCCATGAGATTGCCTTCCGAGTCCAAGAAGTAGGCGGCGATTCCCTTCTCTCCCACCTGGTTTGGCACGCCTACGGCGCTTCCGCCATGGGCGGCGACCGACTCCAGCGCCGCGCTCATGTCGTCGACCTCGATGGTGATGACGGGTCGCCCGACCGGTTCCTGGCGGCTGAACATGCCGCCGCCGATGTAGCCGCGGTCGGTTGGCATCCCGTCCCCGCCTACCGGTCCGGTCTGGACGAAGTTGTAGTCAAACTCGGGGACGGGCTGAATGTCCCACCCGAACACGTCTCGATAGAAGAAGCGGGCCCGATCAGCGTCGTCGTAGGGAACCTCGAAATGAACAACCTTGCCGGACATGGTCTCTCCTCGCGATCGTTGGGGGACGGAGCCGAAACCTAGACCCAGGGTCTGGCGTCTGCCCGTCCACCGGAACCTCGCCGGTGGCGGCTACCGCTTCTCGCCGTCCGTCAGAACGGGTTCGTCGATCAGGCGAGCGATCTGGGCTCCCAGAGCCAGGTCATCGGCGTGGCCGAATACTTCGGCCCGAATACGTCCGGCCCGGTCCACGAGCAACATGGTGGGTGTGCCTCTCAGCCCCAGGCGGCGCATCGTGACCGGGATCTGTCCCTCGGTAGCGGGTAGGTCCACCCGACGGGGAACGTGATCCGGTACTCGTGAAGGAACGCTTCGAGCGACACCGGGGTCATTGCTCGTGGTGCTCGAAGACCGTGTGAAGGCCGAGCACCACGACATCTGAGCCGAAGGTGGCGGCCACCCGCTGGGCTTGGGGAGCCCGTTGGTGACACAGCCCGGACACAGCATCTGGAACGCCTCGATGACAACCACCTGCCCGCGCAGGGCGGCAGTCGTGGGTGGATTGGCCACGTTGAACCACTGCGATACCGCCAACTCGGGCAGCAACCGTTCGCTTGGGCCGCGAACCTCCCGGCTCAAGGGCTGACCTGTTCGGCCGTCGCATCGCCGAAATCGGCTAGCTCATTGTCGAAATCGTTGCTCACCGTGATCTGACCTTGGAAAGCGCCGAGCGTTCGCTGCCAGCGTCTGGTGTAGGAGGCGATCCCGGCCTCGACCACATCGTTAACGACATCCGCCACCGGGCGGCGCTCCTCGCATGCTCGACGCTGGATCTGTTGGTACAGGTCATCCCTGATGGTCACCGTCAGTTGCACTCCCCCCAGCATCGCATCAAAGGAGCTCGAACGAACCTCGTTTCAGGGTGACCTACCGCTCCGGGGCGGTTGGCGCGGCCGGATCCGATGTGGCAGCGGTAGCGTCCACGCCATGTCGAGTCGCCCCGCCAACCTCGGTCAGCTCCGTGATTCCGGATGGGAGTCGGTCCCGGTCAAAGAGGAGATCCGCCGCAACGCCGTGGCCCGGATCCGCGCCGGCGAGCCGCTGGTGGATGCCGTGCTCGGCTACGAACACACGGTCATGCCCCAGTTGGAGAACGCCATCCTGGCTGGCCACGACGTGATCTTCTTGGGGGAGCGCGGGCAGGCCAAGACCCGCATGATCCGCTCCCTCACCGGTCTGCTCGACGAGTGGCTTCCCATCGTGGCCGGAACCGAGATCAACGACGACCCCTACCACCCGGTCTCCCACCACGCCCGCGAGTTGATCGCAGAGAAAGGTGACGACACCCCGGTCACCTGGGTACATCGAGACACCCGCTACGGCGAGAAGCTGGCCACCCCCGACACCTCGATCGCCGACCTGATCGGCGAGGTGGACCCCATCAAGGTGGCCGAAGGCCGATACCTGTCAGACGAGCTCACCTTGCACTACGGGCTGGTTCCCCGGACCAACCGGGGCATCTTCGCCATGAACGAGCTGCCCGATCTGGCCGAGAGGATCCAGGTCGGTCTACTCAACGTGCTCGAGGAGCGAGACGTCCAGATCCGGGGGTTCAAGGTTCGCCTCCCGCTCGACGTGGTGCTGTTCGCGTCGGCCAACCCCGAGGACTACACCAACCGCGGTCGGCTCATCACCCCACTGAAGGACCGGTTCGGGGCCCAGATCCGAACCCACTACCCGCTGGATGTGGCCACCGAGATGGCCATCGTCGACCAGGAGGCGGCGCTGGTCCACGGTGACGGGCTGGAGGTCGCGGTGCCGGCGTTCATGGCCGAGGTGGTGGCCACCTTCTCCCAGTTGGCCCGCCAGAGCACCCACATCAACCAGCGCTCGGGCGTGTCGGTTCGGCTGACGGTGGCCAACGCCGAGACCATGGTGGCCAACGCCGCCCGCCGGGCGTTGAGGGCAGGAGAGACCGAGGTGGTTCCCCGGGTCAGCGACCTCGAAGCCCTGGTGGCTTCCACGTCGGGCAAGGTCGAGTTGGACACCCTCGACGACGACGGGGGCGAGGTGTTGGATCGCCTCCTCCGTCAGTCCGTGCTCACCGTGTTCCGGGACCGACTCGACATCGCTCGCCTCCGTGAGGTGATCGAGGCGTTCGACGACGGTCGAGTCGTACACGCCGGAGAGGATGTGGCCGCCCGAGATGACGTGGCCTTGGCCACCGAGATCCCTGCTCTGCGCGATGCGGTGATCGCCCTTGTCGGAGACGACGAACGTCCTGCGGTGGTGGCCAGCGCTGTGGAGTTGGTGCTCGAAGGTCTGCACCTGTCCAAGCGCCTCAACAAGGACTCCGACCACACCGGCACCCGCTCCACCTACCACTCGCGCTGAGGCGCTCCGCCTCGATCTATTCGACCAAGGGTTCGCTTCGGCCCGGAGCGAACATCGAGAACACCATCACCGCGGGACGGGGCTGGCCGGACCAGTCCCAAGCCGCGATCTGGTCGGGGGAGCGTCGACCGACCGCGGCCCGCACGATCTCGAATCGGGTTGTGGTCAGAGTCTCGGTGGGATCACCTTCGCCGATCACCATCTCGCCGGAGTCGTGGACGATTCGCAGCGCCCCGAGCTCGCCCTGCTGGGCACCCAGGGCGGGAGCGACTCCGTTGAAGGCGAAGTTGATCACGTCGGAGTCGCGGGCCCCGGCCTGGCCGAGGGCTCCCCGGATGTCGTGCTCGTGGTTGGCGGCGTCGGTCAACAACATGATCCGGATCAGGCCCGGCAGGTCGGTGATGGCGGGCTCGACCAGCGCCGAGCACCGGTCCCACTCCTCCAACAGCTCGGCGATGGACCGGCCCCGTCGAGCGTCAACCTGAGCGGCGGTCCAGGCGTCTGAGGCCAAGCCCTCGGTGTTGCCTTCCACGCTGTCGGCCGTGACCCCGGCCAGGTGGGCCACCACGTCTCGCACCGACCATCCGGGCGTGGCCGGCACCTCTCGGGCCAGGTCGACGGCGGGAAGGTCCCGCACCAGGTCCGATACGCGTTGGCGCACTCCCCGGTAGATGGCGGCGTAGTCGATGGTGTCGGTCCCCAGAGTCATGGGGCCGGAGACTAACGGTGACGAACCGTCACTGGGCACCGAAGGGCTGGGAACAGTTCCATGCCGCCTCCACCTCGACCTTCTGGCGTCCGAGGTGCGGGTCGGGGTGTTGGCGGCGGCATCGGAGGTCGGTGATCACCGGGCCCCAGCTCACGTCCAGGACGAAGGTGGCACCGGTGGCCTGATCGGGGTCGTCGGGTCGAATCACGTCGACCTGCACCACCCCGTAGAGGATCTGAACCGCAACCAGTGCCATCAAGAGGGTGGGACGGGCCCGATGTCCGAGCGCGGTGGCCAACAGGATCGCTCCGCAGATCAGCGTCGGCAGCAGGTGGGGGAGCTTCCACGGGAACCGGATGAACAGGAGCTGGGACAAGACGAGGCCGAGCCCGGAGAAGCGGACCAGCCACGACGTCCGCCACCGGCCCAGCGCTTTGATCACGGCCGGAAGGGTGGCCAGCGCCAACACCGACCCGATCACCCCCAGCAACGTCAGGTCCTTGACCGCGGCGCGTCCGATCTGCACGGTCAGTGACGAGGTGGAGAAGTCGTTCTCGGCAAAGGCCAGTCCCCCAGCCTGGATTGCCGACGGCACGAACAACACCACGACTCCAAGCACGGCCGTCAGGGCGGTGGCTGCAAGGTCTCGTCGCCGGGTCCCCACCTCCGACCTGGTTTGGTCGCCGCTGCGGCGAGTGGGGTCGGGGACCGGTTCGGTGGCGTGGGCGACAAGGGCCGCGGCGACCAGGGTGACCGATCCGACGCGCGTGCCCATGGCCAGGGCCGCCAGGATTCCAGCCCATCCGGCCCTTCCTTCTCGGAGAGCGTTGGCCGCCCCGACGGTCAGGGCGAGCGCCAGGACGTAGTCGGTGGAGGACGTGGCCGCAACCACGAACCAAGGATTGGCCGCCACCAGGCCCACCGCCCACCGGGCCCCGGGCCCCGCGCCTTCTCGGCGCAGCAACCGGTCGAGACCCCACAACAAGAACCCGGCCGCCACCAGTGAAACCAGATTGGTGAGCACGGTGCCGCCCACCAGGTCAGCCACGCCGACCAGCGCCTCGTGTACGGGTGCCCCCGGGGCTCGGCTCGGCCGGTAGGTGCCGTGGCGGGCGATTGATCGGCCCGACCGGAACACGTTGGCCACGTCGAGGTCGTTGCCCGGCCCCGAACCCCACAACGGCGCCGTGACCAGCACCACGCCCAGCCCGGCGGCGATCCAGCGACGGCTTCGGTTGTCGATCACCCCCAGCCGTTCCAGCACGGCGCCCGAGTCTACGAACCGTCCCCCGCAGCAGGGGGCCACCCTCTCCCAGCCCCCCCGATGCCCGTCGGATCCGACTTCGCCGACCCCGGCGACCCGGCGATGACCGTGAGCAACTGCGCCACCTCGTCTTTGCCGAGTTTGCCTGTGACCGCGTAGACCCGCGCCCCCACAGCCCCCAGCCCCCGGCTAGACGGCTCAAGTTCCGCGGAGGGGAGCCGATAATCCCGGTTATGACGGGTTCAGGGTTTGGTCGGGTGTCGGTGGTCTCTCTCTCTCTCTCTCTGTTTGTTGATTGGTGGGCTGGTGTTGGCCAGTCCGGTGGCTGGGGTGGAGGGTCCGCCTCCCTGGGGTGATCCTGATTCGTTGACGGTTGATACGCCGTTGGTCCCGGTTGAGGCGGGGGATGATGCGGGGTCGGCTCCGAGGTCGTGGTGTACGTCGCGGCAGACGGCGACGTTCGTGCATTCTGGTGATCCGACCGTTGCCTTTGTGAGGGTTTGGGTTCCGGGTCGGTCGACGTTGAGGATGAAGCGGGCTGGGAGGGCCAATTTCCAGATGCGTCGGGGCGGGTCACGCGTTGGACCTACAACTTGTTTGATCAGGTGACGTCGGTGTCGGTGGGTGAGACCGCGGCCCCGTTGCCAGCGTCGACTGCGAATGTGGTGACCTCCACGGTTGGCTACAACGCTGATGGGATGCCCGAGACGGTGGTCGACGCGGCGGGCACGTCTGATGAGGCGTCGACGACGTTGGTGTATGACCCGGTGCACCGTGATGATCTGGTGGAGGTGATCGACGGTCGTAGCCAGCACTGGGCGTATTCCTATGATCCCGGAACTGGGGACATGGTGTCGGTGACGGACCCGTTGGGGAACAAGACGTCGATGGGCTGCTGACCCGATCGGGCGTTTGGAGTGGGTGGTTTCCCCGAAAGGCAACCTGGTCGGCGCTGACCCTGACCTGTGGAAAACCAGGTTGGTGTCTGATGCGTTCGGTCGGGTGGTCGAGGAGACCGACCCGTTGGGGAACCGGGTGAAGACCGGTTACGACCTGAACGGGAACATGAACCGGGTGGAGACCGGGTTGTCAGCTGCGGTCACCACAGGCGATGTCACGACCTATGGGTATGACGTGGTGGATCGTCTCGAGGTGGTGGATCCGCCCGGGCCGGGGGCACGTACCTACGAGTATGACCCTGACGGACGCCGAACCAGGTTCGTGAACGAACTGAACGGCCAATGGGTCTATGGCTATGACGGGCTTGGTCGCCTCGAGTCGGTGACCGACCCGGTCAACGCGACCACGGGCTACACGTGGAACGGTGAGGGCCGCCTGGGGTCGGTGACCCAGCCGGGCGGCAACTGCGCTTCCTCACCCAAGACCGGCTGTGTCACCTACGCGTATGACCTTGCGGGCCGTCCGACCGGTGTCGACTACGCCGACCCGGCCACCCCCGACATCACCACCATCACCTATGACGCTGTCGGCCGCCGTACTCACGCGTCGCGGGGCGGTGATACTGAGATGTGGGTGTGGGATCAGCGGTCCAGGTTGAAGTCCCACACCGATGTGAATGGTCGTTCCACGGGTTATGGCTGGGACGACAGCGGAAACCTGACGTCGATTGGTTACCCCGGCCAGTCCACACCGGTGACCAAGAGAATTCGATGATGCGGGACGGTTGGAGTCGGTCAAGGATTGGACCGGGCGGTTGACCACGTTCGGCTATGACCAGAACAGCAACTGGTCCGAGACGGTGTTCCCGGTGTCCTCACAGAACCTTGACGTCTACAGCTTTGACCGCGCTGATCGGATGGTCGGCGTCACATGGAACCGCGGCTCCACCGTGCTCGGAGCACTCTCCTATGGGCCCCGTGACTTGAAGGGCCAGGTCACCACCGTCACCGGCTCCGGGGCCGTGGCAGGCCAGAATCAGTCGTGGTCCTATGACGACCGGGACCGGCTGACAGCGACGGGGACGGAGGGTTTCGGGTTTGATGCGGCCACGAACCTGGTCGACGCGGATGGTGTGTTGCAGGTGTTCGACCCCGCCCAACGCTTGTGTTGGACATCGCAGACCGCTCCCGGCGGTGATTGTGGGACCCCACCCGCTGACGCGACTACCTATGGCTATGACGCCCGCGGGAACCGGACCTCGATGACTTACCCGTCGGGTACGACCGCAACGTATGGGTTTGATGCCGAGAACCGCATGACCAGCACGGTGTTGCCGACGACGTGGCAAGACGACACCGCCCGCCAATACGTCCCCGTCCCCGCGTCTCGCATCGTCGACACCACCACCGGCAGCGGAACGTGTGACGGTGCCCCGTGTGCCCGCTTCGCCGCCGATGACCCCGTCGCAGTCCAGGTCACCGGTGTGGGTGGTGTCCCCGCCACGGGGTGACGGTGGTGGTGGTGTCGATCATCGCGTCAGGCACCACATCGGATGGCTGGTTGGAGGTGAACCCCGCTGGTGACGCCGCCGCCGGGACACTCCCACTCAACGCCGGACAAACGTCGGCTCAGACCGTGACCGCGAAGGTCGCAGCGAACGGGACGATCACCATGGCCAGCGGCGTGGGGGTGGATGTGTCGGTCGATGTGGTCGGGTATTTCCGGGCCCCGTCCCCGTGGGTGCCGGCCCTGAACTACTGGCCGCTCACCCCCGCAGTCACCGCCGAATCCACGTCAGGAACAGGTGTGTGTGACGGCTCACCGTGCGGAACTCTCCCGGCGGGTGAAACCGACATCGCCACCGCTGGCCGAGGCGGGATCCCCGCTTCCGGGGTGAACGCGGTCACCGTGTCGATCCTGGCCCAGAACGCGTCTGGTGGCCACGTCAGGGTCGCGCCCAACGCGACCGCATCGGCGGGAGAGTTGGCGTGGGAAACAGGCAGTGTCGGTGCCGCTGGGGTGTTCACCGTGCCGTTGAACCCTGACGGCACCATCACCCTCCACACCGCCGGCCCCACCAACATCAGGGTCGCGGTGACGGGCTATTGGAAGATCCCCACCGGAAACGACACCGGACTCGGACTGGATCTACTCGAAGCCCCCACCCGTCTCGTCGACACCGCCAACGGCACCGGCATATGCGACAACAACCCGTGTGACACGCTCCAGTCGAACACACCGGTCGAAGTCGCGGCCACCGGACAGGCGGGGCTGTCGGGTGAGATCATGGCGGTCATGGTTTCGGTCACCGCTATCGACCCGACCGGCACCGGAGTCCTCGGGGTTGGGACCACCGAAGCCGACTTGGGTGGCGGGATCGTGGTGTTCGACCCCGCCCAACCCCCCCCCCCCCCCCCCCCCCCCCCCCCCCCGCCCCCCCCCCCCCCCCCCCCCCCCCCCCCCCCCCCCCCCCCCCCCCCCCCCCCCCCCCCCCCCCCCCCCCCCCCCCCCCCCCCCGCCCCCCCCCCCCCGGCCCCCCCCCCCCCCCCCCCCCCCCCCCCCCCCCCCCCCCCCCGGGCCCCCCCCCCCCCGCGTCGACCACCATGATCATCCCGCTCACCGACACCGGGACGTTCACGATCGGATCATGGACCCAAACTGACGTGGCGGTCGATGTGATCGGCGTGTTCAAGGCGCCGACCAGGACGTGGCGTTACGAATACGACACCACCGGCATGCGCACCGCCAAACAACTCGACGACACCGCTGGCACCGGTGCCGAGTGGCGTAAAGAACACACCTGGACCGCCAGCGGCGGCTTGCCGTTGCTGCTCGCAGAGCATCAAGGCGCACAGAGCGCGTATGTGATCTACGGGCCGGGCGGGACACCGATCTATCAGATCAACACCACCGGCGACGTCCAATACTTCCACCAAGACCACCAAGGCTCCACCAGACTCACCACCAACCCCAACGGAACCACCCGCAACACCATCACCTACAACGCCCACGGTGAAATCACCGCAAACACAAACTGGTGGCTCGAACAACCCTTAGCCGGATACACCAGCCAATACCACGACCCCGAAACCGGCTACATCTACCTAAGAGCCCGCCACTACGATCCCACAACAGGCCAATTCACAACCCAAGATCCGCTCGTCGCCTTAACCGAAGAACCCTACGGATACGTCGGTGGAAACCCAGCAAACCGAGCGGATCCGAGCGGGCTGAGCGACTGCGGCAATCCGAAAGACTGGGGCGATGTGCTCGGCAGTGTTATCGACTGCGCGTCGAAGGTTGCATTGCCAGGGCCAAATCGACTCCCAGATTACATTACAATCGATCTTGGAAAGTTCGTTCCTATTGGTAACATCCTCGCGGGGCCGGGCGGTGGACTGAATATCGTTATAACCCGCTATGGTGACGTCTTCATCGGTCCCGAGGTAGGAGTTGGTACCGCTGGCTGGTCCGGGGCTGTGCGGGCAGGGTGGATTTCGACTGGTAAGGCCCCCTGTCGAGATGAGGTTAACGCTTTTGTAGAAGGCAATTTCGTCTCAGCTGGCGGTAGTGTCAAGGTGCTACAGGGTGGAGTTACGATATCCCAATCAGGTCAGATAGCGGAGGAACTAGGGCTAGGCTTGGAGGGCGCCTCCGGTCTTCTTGGTCGAACGTTTCGATGGTTTCGCCTTCCATCACCCCTTCGATGGTAGCCGTTGATGGACGAGGTGATTGCAGCGACCATGTGTCTGATCTTTATGGTATTGCTAACAGTTGGGTGCCTAAGCGATCGGGCCTTCAACCGGTTCCTGGCATCCGGGGTGGAGTTGCGGTACGACATGATCCAGAGGAACAACGATCGGCTGCGGATCCCGATGCGTTGCCGACTGAGCAAGCGTCAATACCTCAGGTGGAGCCGTCGCCTGATGGCGCTACTGTATGCGTGTGGGGCAGTCGTGAGTGGCCTTTGGCTAGCAACAGCGCTTTGGCGTTTCAGGTCTAAGTGAGGATGTGATCTTCTCTTGGTTAATTTCGCCTCCCGGGTGGGCCTTGCTGCAGGGTGTCCCAATAGTGAGTAAATGTCGTTCTGCAGGCGCGGCAATGGTGAGATCGAATGAGTTTGGTGGAATGATGTTTGGGGCCGTGGTGATGATTGTTCCATTACTGCCAGCGTTTCTCTCAGAAGGAATGGTTGGCATCGCAATGGTCGCATTTTCGCTTTCCCTATTTCTGACAGGTGCTAAGGCTGTATCGTTCGTCTTTGACGAGGAAGGAATCCGTCGGTGCTGGCCGTTCCGACGACGATGGAAGTGGTCGGAAATTAGCTCAATGGATTTTGGCCGATCTCGTTGGTTCCTCAGAACTGATTACGTCCTCCGCCTAAGTCTTGCATCGGGTCAGGTTGTAGGCCTGTCGGTCCGCAAATCGAGTCGGGCAGATGCTGAAGATGTCTTGCATCTTGCTCGAGATCTCGGTTTCCTAGGAGGAGGCCAGATCCACTGAGGAGCCGATTAGAAGTGCGCCCTCGTAGGTGCGCAATGCCGACGTGAGGTGTCGAACGCTCGCTAGAACGAGGTAGTCGGTCGGTTCGTCGAACAACTGCGTGAGACCAGTGCTCGAAATGTGCAGAGGTGTACATGGTGGTACAATCAGATCATGGCCGCTGTCAACGTGAGCGCTGCCCGGGCTGAACTGCCCAGGCTGATCGACGCGGTCGAACGCGGGGAAGAGGTGACGCTGACCCGCCATGGCCGGCCGGTAGCGGTACTGGTGCGGCCCGATCGGCTCCGCAGTCGGCGTGCCGAGGCCGCCCTGTCCGAAGCGGCAGAGATCCGGGCACTACTCGTGTCTGCTCGTTCGCAGCCTCTCTCCGCCGGCGCAGGGGTGACACCGGGGCGTGCCGACGAGCTCGTGGCCGAAGTGCGCGCCGGCCGACAAGATCGCTGAAACCGCACCCGGCTCGTGGACGCATTCGACGCTGATGTTCTGATCTACGCCGCAGTCCGGGATCATCCAGTTGGGGATCCGGTGCGCCGTCTCTTCGCTCCTGCCGCCTCCGGCGCCGGTACCGCCACGGTAGGGATCGGTTCGGTTCTGCTCTTGCCCGAGGTGTTGGCGAAGCCACGTCGCGAGAACGCTGATGACGAGGTCACCGCGTTGGCTGGGTTTCTCGCTCGGTTGGACCTTCTGCCCGTAGACATGGAGATCGCGGAGTTGGCCACAGCCCTGGGCGCCCGCCACCGGCTCAGGGCGGCCGACGCCGTGCACCTGGCCACGGCCGTTGTGGCCGGAGCGGACCGCTTCATCACCAACAACACCCGAGACTTCCCCAAGGCAATCACCGAGATCGACATCGTGACCCCCGAGGATCTCCCATGAGGTCCACCGACCTGTGGTGTCGCGCTGGTCGGCTGCTGAAACGCCCTACCTCGATTGCGGTGATCCCGCGGGGTACACCCGCGGGATGCACCCTGGGTGGTTCTAGACTGGCAGCCATGTCTGTGACCGTGGAGCTGTCTGAGGAGCTGCTCGCGGTGTTGCGGGCCGAATCCAAGCGTCGCGGAGTCACGATCGAAGCGTTGATCGCCGAGTCGCTGAACGAGCATGTGCGGGCCTCTCGGCCGCGACGGAACTTTGCGCTCGCCGGGATCGGCGCGTCCGACGGCACCCGGTTCGCGCGCGACGCCGATGAGATGCTCGCCGAAGGCTTCGGCAGCGACTGAACATTGTGTTGATTGTCGACACCGGTCCGCTGGTTGCTCTCGGTGATCGCAGTGACCCCGACCACGACGCGTGTCTCGAACTTCTCGCCACAGCGGCGGGCCCGTTGCTCACCACTGGCCTCGTGATCGCAGAAGCGGCCTATCTGCTGCACCGCCAAGTCGGAGTCAACGCTGAACTAGCGCTCTATGCCGATATCGCCGCCGACCTGTTCAGCGTTGAAGAACTCGTCCACACCGACTGGCAGCGCGTCCATGAGCTCGTCGGCCTCTACCGCGACCTGCCACTCGGAGGCACCGACGCGTCGGTCATCGCGCTCGCCGAGCGACATTCGGCCACCGAGATTGCCACCCTCGACCGCCGTCACTTCCACGTCGTGCGACCCCGCCACGTGGACGCTTTCACGCTGCTGCCCTGACCTTCCAGTTCCAAATGGGTGCCTGGTCGCCGCTTGCGGGAGATGGGTTGGGTCCTTCTCAGGCGAGTTTGGCGACCTGGGCGAACGCTGTGAGTAGCCAGAGTCCGGCCAGGCCGACGGCGACGATGACCAGCAGGGGGCTTCGCCCCTGTGGTCGTGACCGGGTTGAGGTCAGGGTCAGTGCGTGTGCGTCCAACACAATCAGGATCGACAGCATTGCCGCCTCGGTGCCGGCGCGCATGAACGCCGTGGCCCCTGACCACAGGTAGGCGTTGAGACACACCACCACGCCCACGGCCATCGACCATGCGGCCAACTCGCCGAACCGGTGCGACCGGTCGAGAAGCTGGCCGGAAACGGCGGTCCGGAACCTACGTCCAACCACGGAGGCGGCCACGATCAGGGCGATCAGGCCCATCATCGAAAGCAGACGGAAGGCATCGGGACCCGACGAAGGCGGCAGTACCCCACCCAACTGTTCGACGAGCCCACCGAAAGGGCTGGACAGGTTGTTGTCTCCTGACGACGTCAACGGCAGCTCACCGAACCGGGCCCGCTGCACCAACTGCCACGCCACGAACGCGGCTACGGCCATACCGCCAGCGCCTGCTGCGTAGAGGGCCGACGTCGGTCCGGTACTCGGCTCCGTCACCCCATCGGCGATCGGTGCCGATGGCGGCGTGACGTCCTCGATGGCCGTCGTGGCCTTGGGAGTGCGGGCCAGGAGAGCGCCGGTAAAACCCCCGGCCAGGACCCCGGCCGGGATGACCAGGGTGGTGTCGCGGGTGAGCACCGCGGCGGCGAGAAGGCCGGCGGCCCCCAGCCATCGCTGGTGGCGTATCGCCAACAGTCCGCCCAGAGCCATGGTGGTGGCCACCAGTTCGGACGTGTCGAGCGACAGCGAATAGGCGAAACCGGGCCACAGCACGAACAACACGCCCCATCCGGCATGACGCCCGGCATGGCGGGCCAGACCGCCCCCGACCGCGCCCAAGGCGCCGGCGGCCATCACGTTGAGTGCCACCAGCGACCACGGAACCAGGTCGGGGTCGCCGCCGCTGGCCGCCCAAGCCAGGGCGCCGTAACCCCAGCGGGCGTTGCGCAGCGCCGGTAGGTCGTTGGTGACCCCGGCCACCGAGTCGTCGGTGGTCCAGGGGGCCACACCGAGGCGATAGAAGAACTGGCCGTCGAAGCCGTCGTCGTCGTCTTGAACGGTCAGAGACGAGCGGGCGGTGGCTGGGTCCGTCCACGGGGGGGCGGCGTGAACCAGCAAAGAGACATCGCCCTCGGCCCGCACCACCAAGGCGATGGCGAACAGCAGGGCCAGGCCGAACCCGGCCAAGGCGGGAACCCACAGTCGATCGGGCAGAGCCCCAGGTCTGGAAACGGGTGACGGCATCGAGTTCTCCGGGATCGTCCCGCCGTCGTCCACGGTCCACCCTTATTGGTTGTCGGCAGCCAGATCGTATGTCGGGGTCGAGTCGTGACGGGGCCACGACGGTGGCAGGTACGTCTCAGCCGGTTCACAGCCAACTGCCAGGTGAGACGGGTATCACTTCTCAGATGCTGACCTCCAAGGGAACCTTCACGACGAGCCCACGTCTCCGGCGGCGAGGCCTGCTCCTGGCGCCGGTGCTCATCTTGGCCGGCGTCCTGTCGGGGTGTCTGAGCACACCCGGCGACGTCAGTTCCATCACCCTCATCGAGACGCGCCAAGAGGACGGCTGGACCTTCGACTACTACCGGAACCTCGCCTACCCGTGCGCCGTCTCGGGCTACCAGACCTTCGTGGTCGGCCGCCGGGTCGGCTCGGACGACAACGCCTCGCGCCCGCTGTGGGTTCGTATGCATGGCGGCGGCGTCGGCTACTTCAACCCCGATGGCAGCGTGGCCGGCGGCGTCAAGAACAAGTCCGAGGAGCCCTACAGCCGTCTCCGTCCCGACGTCACCAGCACCAACCTCGAAGGGCGGGTGGCTGGTCTGTCTGACGGCTACCGGATGCTGGCGGTGTCGATGTGCAGCCACGACATGTACAGCGGCGCCAACAACGTCGACCCCAACAACCCCAACCTGACCGACGGCCAGACCCCCAAGACCAACGGCATGTTGGCCACCAAAGCGGCGATCCAGTTCGTCATGGCCCAGTACCCGACCGACGACTTCTTCCTCCACGGGGGGAGCGCCGGGTCGGCTGGTAGCTACAGCGTTGCGTGGGGCCTTCAGGAACAGGGCATTGAGCCCACCGCGTTCGTGGCCGATGCCGGCGTGATGAACCAGAGCTACGAGCTCGAGCAGATGGCCATGGGGTCACCGTGTGCCCGTACCCCCGAGGGTGCTGCCATCTTCCAGCAGCGGATCCTGCCCGAGATCGCAGATGCGGCCAACCAACCGCATCTGCTCATCAGCGATGGTCGGCTCCAGGTTCCGGTGATGCAGGTGTACAGCGCTGGAGACACCAACACCTGTGCCTACCTGCCCATGACATGCCCGCTGCCCGACGGTACGACCCCTACCCTCGGTTCGGCCGTCTGTGCTGCCCGCCCGGTGCGCATGGCCATCCAAGCCCAGGGCCCCACCAGCCGATCCGATTCGTTGGAGCTGTGCGTCGACAACCCCGGGCTCAACTCGGGAACCAACGTCTGCGACAAGCACGTGGCCACCAACTCGGCGCTCCTCAACACCGCTCCGGGGGTCCCCGCCGATTACAACGGCGTGATCCTCGACTGGGTCACAGACCGACGTAGCGACGACTGAGACGGCGACCGGGCGCAGCGCCAGCGCTGACAGGCCCTTGACGGAGGACCCGGCGGTCAAGGACTGTCTACCCTGGCGGACGTGACCGACACCGCCACCAGCCCCTCCACGCCGTCCCACTCGCTGCGTGGTCGCTTCGCCCTGGTGACGGGCGGGGGTAGCGGCATCGGGCTGGCGGTGGCGTGCCGTCTCGCCGCCGACGGTGCCACCGTCACCATCTGCGGGCGCACCGAATCTCGCCTGGTCGAGGCCACCGCCCAGATCGCGGCAGTGGCCGCGGTCGGGGCCGAGGTGCGTCACATTGCGGCCGACGTCACCATCGAGGACCAAGTGCAGGCGGCGGTGGCGGCCGCCTGCGGACCAGAGGGAACCCTCGACGTGCTCATCGCCAACGCCGGGGGGTCGCTGCACATCGGACCGTTCGAGTCCGCCGACGAGGCTGCGGTGCGAGCCACCATCGACCTCAACCTGATGGGCACCATCCTGTGCATCAAACACGCCGTGGGTCCCATGCGGGCCAACGGCGGCGGCTCGGTGGTGGCGATCTCATCGGGTGCGGGCGGCTTCCCCCACCGCCACCTATGGGCCTATGGCGCGTCGAAGGCGGGCATCGATCACGCCTGTCGCTACGCCGCCGAGGAACTGGGTGACGACCGCATCAGGGTCAACAGCGTCCAGCCCGGCATCGTCGACGACGAGCTGATGGCCTTCATCACCGCGGGCGGTCCGCTCATGGACGACTACATCGAGAACATGCCGCTGGGCCGAGCCGGCACCGTCGGTGACATCGCCGAAGCCGTTCGCTTCCTGGCCGGACCCGAATCGTCGTGGATCACCGGCACGTCGATCCCGGTGGACGGTGGCCACCACCTTCGCCGCGGCGCCGACTACTCCAAGCTCTTCGGCTGAGCGGGCCCATGGACACCGCCCCCGTCGGTCCATGGCGAGGTCGACCCTGGCGTGTGCCGGGGTGGGAGACGCCAGGCGCCGCCTCTGATCTAGCCGCGTGGCGGGCCGACAGCGCCAGACCGGCCGCCCCCTATCGAAGCGCCGACGTCTTGGAACAGGCATCGGTGACCGAAGGCCTCGAGGCTCTGGTCGAAGGGGGCGTCACCGCCATTCGTGTCCCGCTGGACTGGGCCCGCCTGGAACCGGTGAACGGTCGACTCGACGCCGATGCAGTCGACCACCTGCGGGCCGCCCTGACCCTGGCCCGACAACATGGGTTGACGGTGTGGGCCACCCTGGTGGCGGGCGACCTGCCCGGGTGGTTCGCCCACGACGAGCGCGGTTTTGCCGACGAACGCACCCGCCGCTACCACTGGGCTCGCTTCGTGGAGACGGCAGGGGAGTTGGTCGGAGATGTGGTGGGTGGTTGGATCCCGATCCTCGAACCAACCCTGTGGGCCAAGCGGGCCTGGTTGGACGGCACCCGCCCACCCGGTCGCGTCGACGACGGGGGAGGGTTCGCCCGCAACCTCGAAGGAGTCCACCAGGCCGCGGTCGAGGCCGCACTGCGCCTGGCCGAGAGCGGGAGACCGGTGGCCACCGCCCAGTGGATCGCGCCGATGTTCCCCGCCCGAGACGACCCCCGCCTTCCCCCTTCGGCCGAGGCCGAGGTGGCGGCGGCCGAGGTGGACGAGGTGCTGTGGCGGTCATGGGTACGACTGTTGAACGAGGAGACGTTGGTCGTTCCCGGTCGATCCCCGGTGGACGTGCCCGGCAGCCGCGAAGCCTTCGACGTGATCGGGTTCAGCTACCGCCACGCCGTGGCGGTGGCCGCCGACCGGACGTGGTCGCCCTACCCCCAGGCGCTGGCCACCGGCCCCGACGGTCACGTCCCCTGGCCCGAAGGGCTGGCCCTCTCCCTGCACCGCCTGGCCGATGCCTTGCCGGATCGGGACCTGATGGTCGTCGACGCCCCCACATCGCTGGCCGAACCCGACCAGCGCGACCAGTACCGGCGCGAGCTGGCCGACATCGTGGCCGAAGCCTCCGCCGGTGGCATCAAGATCGTGGGCGCGTTCATCTGAGAGGTTGCGGACTCAGCGATTTCCCAGGAAGTCGCCAGGGGGTTCAGAGGGTGGGTCCGTTCACTGGCTGCATCCCAACCGCTCACCAAGGAGCACACCCCATGTCCCCCAACCCTTCCCCCGCCTCGTCGGGTCCGTTCCGCTTCCTCGCCGGAGCCGCCCTGGTGGCCGGCCTTGCCCTAGGCGGTGCCGCCGTGGCCAACGCTCAGACCGAGACCACCGAGGCTCCCGCCACCACCGAGGCCCCAACGACCGAGACCCCATCCACCGAAGCTCCTTCGACCGAGGAAGCCCCCTCGACCGATCAGGGCGACCACCCCGGCAAGGGCAACTGCGATGAGGCCGACGGAACCTCCAGCGACGGGTCCACCGACTCGGGTACCGGTACCTCCACCGCGGCGAGCGGCACCGAGGTGTCTATGTGAGGTAGCCCCTCCACCTGGCCGCCGACACGTCGGGCTACGCCCGGGACCGCTCCTTCGGTCTCGGGCGTAGCCTGAGCCGGTGGCTCCCCAGCGCCCCCACTTCCGCTACTCCCGATGGGACGGAACCCAGGTCGGGTTCGATCTGGACGCCGACTCCGTGCTGGCGGAGATCAACGACGACCTGCTCTATCACGGGGACCTGAACGCGGCGCTGCGGCGGATGCTCAACTCCGGCTTCAGTGACCGCAACGGCGAGCGGGTCCAAGGAATCAAGGAGTTGATGGAGCGGCTCCGCCAGCAGCGGCGGGAACGCCTCGAGAACTACGACCTCGGCGGGGTCTACGAAGACATCGCCCAACAGCTTCGTGACGTGGTGGACATGGAGCGTTCCGCCATCGACGAGATCGAAGCGACGGCGACCGAGTCCGGCGATGCCCGCCGCCGCGAGATTGCCGAGCAGGCCATAGCCGAGCGACGGATGGAGCTCGACCTGCTGCCGCCCGACCTGAACGGGATGGTGCAACAGCTCCAGCGATACGACTTCGCCTCCAGTCAGGCCCGTGAACGGTTCGAGGACCTTCTCGATCAGCTTCGCCAACAACTGGCGCAGCGGTGGTTCAACCAGATGGCCGGAGCCATGAGCGACGTCTCGCCCGAGTCCATGGCCCGCACCAAGGACATGCTGGCCGAGCTGAACCAGATGCTCGAAGACCGCGCCGCCGGTCGGGAGCCGGACTTCGGCGGGTTCATGGAACGCCACGGCGACTTCTTCCCAGAGAACCCCCGCAACCTCGACGAACTGCTCGAGACCATGGCGCAACGCATGGCCGCCATGCAGGCCATGCTCAACTCGATGACCCCTGAGCAGCGCGCTCAGCTCGAGGGTCTGGCCCAAGCATTGCTCGAAGACCTGGACTTGAGCTGGCAGATGGACCAGCTCTCGGCCAACCTTCAGCGGGCCTTCCCCGATGCGGGCTGGAACCGTCGCTACCAATTCAGCGGTCAGGACCCGCTGGGTTTCGCCGATGCCGCCCAGGTGATGGGTGAGCTCGGGGACCTGGACCAGCTCGAACAGCTCCTGCGGGGTGCGGCCAACCCCGGCGCTCTGGCCGACGTCGACTTGGATCGGGCCCGTGAGCTGCTCGGCAAGGAGGCGGCAGACAGCCTGGAGCGCATGGCTGAGCTGGCCCGTCTGCTCGAAGAAGCGGGGCTGATCGAGAACCGCGAGGGCCGATATGAGCTGACGCCCGCGGGGCTGCGCAAGGTCGGTCGCCATGCCCTGTCGGAGCTGTTCACCAAGAGGGCCCGGGACCGCTTCGGTCAGCACGAACTGCTCCGCACCGGTATCGGTCACGAACGGTCAGCCGACACCAAGCCCTACGAGTTCGGTGACCCGTTCAACCTCCACATCGAGCGCACCATTCGCAACGCGGTGGCCCGTAGTGGCGGAGGCACCCCGGTGCGACTGTCACCGGAAGACTTCGAGATCGAACAGACCGAGCACAGCGTCCGCTCGGCCACCGTGCTCATGGTCGACCTGTCGCTGTCGATGCCGATGCGAGACAACTTCCTAGCCGCCAAGAAGGTGGCCATGGCCCTGCACTCGCTGATCAGCAGCCGTTTCCCACGCGACTACCTGGGGCTCGTCGGCTTCAGCGAGGTGGCCCGCATCATCGAACCCCGCGACCTACCCGAGGTGTCGTGGGACTACGTGTACGGCACCAACATGCAGCACGGCTTCATGCTGGCGCGCAAGCTGCTGGCCCGCGAACACGGCACCAAGCAGATCATCATGATCACCGACGGTGAGCCCACCGCCCACCTGAACGCCAACGGCGACCCGGTGTTCCACTACCCACCGATCCGCGAGACCGTCGACGCCACGCTGGCCGAGGTGATGCGCGCCACCCGTGAGGGCATCCGCATCAACACGTTCATGCTCGACGCCACCCCCTACCTCCAGGAGTTCATAGAGCGGCTGACCGCTCTGAACCGGGGGCGTGCCTTCTTCACAACTCCGGACACCCTCGGCGACTACGTGTTGGTCGACTTCTTGGAGTCCAGGCGTCACCAGTCCCGGGCCGGTCGCCGAGCCGGTTAGCCGGGATCCAGGGTCACCCGGCGGGCTTGGCTGCTGCCTTCTTGGCTGGTGCCTTCTTGGCCGGGGTCTTCTTGGCCGGGGTCTTCTTGGCCGGGGTCTTCTTGGCTGCGGCTTTCTTGGCTGGCGTCTTCTTGGCTGCGGTCTTGTTGGTCGGGGGCTTGGGGGACGTTGGCCTGGTTCCCCGATGGAGCGGGGAGACGCGGCGAGAGACGAAGTCGTCTATTGCCCGGCCGATGGCTTCGGGTTCCTCGATGGGGATGGTGTGCCCTGCGGTGGGGAAGGTGACCAGTTCGCTGTCGGGGACCTGATGGTGGAGGTCCTCGGAGCACCGCGCTGGTGTGAACACGTCGGCCCCGGCTGCCACCACCAGGGTGGGGACGTTGATCGACGCCAACAGGTCGGTGGCCGAGTGGGCCCGCATGGCTCCAGCCATCAAGACGATGACGGCCGGGTCGGTGGTCTTCAGGTGCAACAGGTATGGATGCAGGTCCTCGGCGCTGCATCCCGGGCCCGCGGCCTTGGCCAGGCGGGCACCGAAGTGGCCGACGCCGGCGGGGCCGATGGTCTGCCACACCGGGGAGAGGACCTCGGGGAAGATGCGCATGATGGCGGCACCGATGGGGAAGAGTCGGTCGCCGATGGAGTAGCCGTAGAAGCTCTTGGCCGGGTTCTCTGATGTGCCAGCGATGAGCACCAGTCCCAGGAAGCGATCTGGGGCGGTCCGATAGGCCTCCAGCGCGGTCTGGACCCCCATCGAATGCCCGACCATCACGGCCCGGTCGAATCCGACATCATCGAGGACCCCGACCAGGTCTCGTCCGATCCGGTTCATCGACACGTCGTCCAGGCTGAGGTTGCGGGCGCCGCGCCCGGGTGAGCGGGGGAGCCCCGAGCGACCGTGGCCTCGGGTGTCGGGAAGTACGCAGGGGTGGCCCCGCCGCTCCATCTCCGGCAGGAGCTTTCCCCAATAGGCGTCGCTGCACGACCAGCCGCTGGCGAACAGCAGCGGCACCTCGGGTCCGTCGGGGTTGCGGACGGTGTAGGCGATCGGGGTTCCGTCGTCGGCCACCACCCGTCGTTCCTTCTCGAACAGCGCGTAGCTGGCGTCTGCGCCGGGATGGGGTTCCCACGGTCGGTCGGCATCGTTCACGGTCTCACCTCGGCGGGTCATGTCGGGGAATGGATCATCGCACTCCACCGGCACCACCAGCCACGAACCGGCCGCGAGCCAGGCTGAGGACCGGGTGCGGACCAACGGGAGAGGCATAGGTCACAAGTTCCGCTTGCGCTCTCGGCCTGGACCGACGACAATCACACTATTGTAATTCCAAACGTGGTATTGGCTGCCGGGTAAGAGCGGCGGGCGGGGCCACACCTAGCAGGTGACCGATCGTACGAGCGGCTCCGTCGCCCGACACGACGCAGGGGAACGCCATGCAAAACGCATCCGAAGAAATCGAGACCAAGGGCTGGCAGGATCTCGCCAACTGCCTGGGCGTCGATCCAGACCTGTTCTTCCCAGAACGGGGCGCCAGCACTCGTGAGGCCAAAGAGGTCTGCCGCGGCTGCGTGGTGCGAGAAGACTGCCTGGAGTACGCCTTGGCCAACGGGGAGAAGTTCGGGATCTGGGGAGGGTTGAGCGAGCGGGAACGTCGCCGCATCCGCCGTCAACGCTCCTCGGCTCGCCGTGCCGCTCTAGAGGCAGACACGGCTGACGTCGTCGGCGCCTAACCCGGAGGGGACGGTCAACCGCTGAGGTTGGCCCTCACCGACAACCGATGCTCGATGGTGCGCTCCACCGAAAGGTCGAGCGCGATCCAACGATCAGGATCCACCCTCTCGAGCACTGCTCGCGGTAGCAGGCCGACCAGCTCGCAACCGACGATCTCACCGGCCCCCACCAACTCTGCTACTCGGTCGGTGACATCGGCTGGTCCCACCACCTCGGGATCGATCAGGTTCATGGATACCTGCACCCGATCGCCCACCTGAAGGCCCAGGGCTCGAAGGTGGTCGCTACGCACGGTCGCCGCCACCGTCCGAGCTCTGTCCAGGTCGACGGAGGCAAGCCAGACGTTGAACGCCACGAGCACCGGCCGAGCCCCCACGGCCACGGCCCCGGCGGTCGGGTGAGGGGTGGTGGGGCCGCGGTCGGGGGTCAACGAAACGAAGGCCTCCCGTCGAAGGTGGGGGAGGGTGCGGTGAGAGCCGTAGGTGAAACAGGGGAGCCCGAGGTTCTCGGCCGCCCAGTCGCAGTAGCGCTCCCGGGCCGATTCGGCGTCGGCCATGGTGGCGTCGCCCAGAGGGACGAACGGAACCACGTCGACCACACCGATCCGCGGATGAACCCCACGGTGACGTCGCAGATCGAGCCGGGCCACGGCCTCCTCGGTCACCGCCCGGGGAGCGTCCTCACCAACCAGGGTCAGCACGCTGCGGTTGTGGTGAGGATCGGTGTGGACGTCGAGCAGGTCGTCGCCGGCCCGTCGGGCGATCTTGTCGATGATCGAGTCATCGACGCCTTCGCTGATGTTGACCACGCACTCGAGCATGTCCGCAGCCTCCCAGACCGGCGAGGTCACCGGGTCCCCGGAACGGGCGGCCGAGCCTGAGCGTGTCAGCGCCGGTCTGGTCAGGTAGCCTCGGCGCATGGGTCCTGAATGGATTGTGGTACTCGTCGTGGTCGTCCTGCTCTTCGGTAGCAGCCAACTCCCCAAACTTGCCCGGTCTCTCGGCCAGGCTCAGAAGGAGTTCAAGCAGGGCATCGACGAGGGTGCCAAGGCCGAAACCACCGATAGCAACGAAACCAAGGCCTGACCCGGGTTTCTCCCGGGGCGGTGCCACGCACGGACCAAGCCCGTGCACCCCATCGAACGGCTCCGACACGTTGCTCGGGCCGAAGATGTCGACGCGGACCATGTCGTCCGCGCCGCTGTCGAGTCGCTGGCCGGCTTCTCAACCGACCCTGTAGCCCTTCTGCCTGCCGTCCGCAGATTGACCGAACGACATCCGGCCAACGGTGCGCTCTGGTCCCTGAGCGCCCGGGTGGTGACGGCGTCGGACCCCGGCGATGAGGCGTGGCGTTGCCTCGACCTGATGGTGTCGGACCGCACCGTTACCGAGCTTGGCCATGCCATGCCCCAAGGGGCCACGGTGGTGGTGGCGGGTGGACCCCACCGTTTCACGCCTGCGTTGGTGGCGCGGGGGGACGTGGCCGTGACCATCGTGGAGGCGGGTGACGAATCGTGGCCGTTCGAGCGTCGGCTGGCGGGATTGGATGTGAACGTCGAGTCGGTGGCCGCAGAACAGGCCGGTCCGGTGGTGGCCTCCGCTGATCTGGTGCTGGTCGATGCCTGGGCGGTGGGTCCTTCGACGATGGCGACCGCCCCGGGCTCGTGGCCGGTGGCCGCTGTTGCCCACGCCGCCGGGGTTCCGGTCTGGGGTGTCGCCGGTTGGGGCCGGATCCTTCATCCCTCGACGTGGGCCGGGGCCACACGACACGTCACCATCGGGTCATCGGTGGAGGAGATGCCGCTGGCGTTGGTGGACCGCTTGGTGGGATGCGGAGGCGTCGAGCCCGTGGAGGAGGGATTGCGACGACTCGATGCCCCGCCCGCTCCGGAACTCGTGCGCTGACAACCCGAGCGCGCCGAAGGGCGTACGTTTTCGAGCCATGAGCCGGCGAGACCTGATCCGCATGACCCCCGACGAGGTTCGCGAGTTCCTCGAGGGTCGTCACACGTTGAACGTGGCCACCCACAACCACGACGGCACGGTCCACCTGGTGGCCATGTGGTACGGCTTCCTCGACGGTGACATCGCCTTCGAGACCTTTGCCAAGTCTCAGAAGGTGCAGAACCTCCGCCGTGATCCCCGGATCACGGTGTTGGTCGAAGACGGAGACCAGTACGAGAACCTCCGGGGCGTCGAGATGGTGGGCCGGGCCGAGATCGTCGAGGATCACGAAACGATCATGGAGGTGGCTCGCGGGGTGTTGCGGCGCTACCACGACATCCCAGCCGAGGACCTCGACGGCGCCGCCGAGTTCATGGTCCGCAAGCGGGTCGGGGTGCGCGTCAATGTCGACAAGGTGGTCTCGTGGGATCACCGCAAGCTGAGCGGGGGCTATTGAGCCATGGCTGGACAGTGTGAATCCTGCGGTTCCCTCCTGCCGCTGCCCGACACCGACGGGTTCTCCACATGCCTGTCTTGTGGTCGTAACCACCGGACTGCCGCTGACAAGCCCGACGAGTCCAAGACCAAAGGTCCTACCGCCGCCACCTTCGATCTTGGCGGTGGCATCGGTGCTCAGCCCTGGACTCCAGACCTGACCGTCACCGTCACCCGCCCTGGCGTGACGGTGCGCAAGGGGCGTGGCATCGGATGCTTTCTGACGGTGTTCGTGCTGCTCGGGGCCATGATCGCGGGGATCGTGCTGTTTACGAGGTCGGTGGGCAAAGAGGTGTCCAAGGCGTTCGACACCGTTCGGGAGCTGAACACCTCGAATCTCTCGCTCTATCCCGGCTCGCTTCTGTTCCTCGAAGATCCTGCCGCCGCGGGCAAGACCGTCGACGGCGGAGGCTCGGCTCCCGAGATCGTTGGGCTCACCTACGACGGATCGAGCAACACCCACTTCGTGGCCCGGGCCGTTCTCGCTGAGGGCGAGGACACCCCCGAACCGATGTGGACTTCTGAGCCGCTGCCCAAGAACACCTCCAACATCCAGCTGGCCCAGATCGGCGACACAGTGTTCGTCGGCCTGGGTGACGAGTTGCAGGCCCTCGACGTCGAGACCGGAGTGCAACGGTGGAAGGCCGACCTGCCTGACAAGGTCGGTGTGGGCTGCGATGCCTGCTTCCTGGTGGCAGGCGACACCCTGATGGTGGTCACCGACGACGACCAGATAAATGCCTTCGGTACCGGTTCGGCCACACCTCGATGGACACGCAAGCTGGTGTCTACCGGTGGTGAGGTCAGCCTCTCCGAGGCCGGCTTGGTGGTGATCGACCAGGACCCCGCTGTTCCCGGTTCGACGGTGGTGTCGGTGCTGGACCCGGCGTCGGGCACGCCGCGATCGGCGGTCACACCCGAGTGCCCGCCGCAGAACGGCAGCTTCCCCACCAAGATGAACTTCTCGGATCTGGTGGTTGCCGTGCCTGGCACCACCGACCTGGTGTCCACGGTGTCGTTCGGCTCCACCTGCATTGTCCGCTGGGATGGCAACACCGGTCAGATCCGGTGGGTTGCCTTCACCGATCTGGCTGGCCACTTCGAACACGACGACGTCTTGGCCACCGGTGATCGACTGTTCGTGCCCGTGGGCGATGGCACCATGGCCTCCGTCGACTTGGGCAGCGGGGCGACGAGCCGCCTGGCCCTGCCCGCCGATGTAACCGCTCATCCGGTGGCGGTGCTGGAGGGTCGCCTGATCGCCGAGACCACCACCACCCGTGGCACCCAGAGGGGTGGCTTGGCCGCGTGGGATCTCGCCACCGGCCAGCCCATCTGGCAGACGGCCATGCCTGACGGTTCCAAGCCCTTCTCGAACCGGGTGTCTTGGGCCTCGGAGACCCTGTTCCCAGACAGCCCGCTGTCGACCACAGTGGTCGCCGGACCCGTCCTTCGCCTGGCAACCTTCTCGGGAGATGACTACACGGGCAGTTTGCGGACCGTCGACGTGGCCTCCGGAACCCTGGGTGAGCCCCAGAAGTGGGTGCTTGGCGAGGGCCCGGGTACGGCATCGGTGACCGTGGAGAAGGTGCTGCCGACCGGCTTGGCCATCAGCTTCGACAACTCCTACGCGATGTTCTTGCCCTTCGCCAAGGCCGAACCGGCGTTGAGCTGGCCTGTCCAGGACTGACCGACCGGTGGTACCCTCCGAGTAAACACTCGGTTTCGGGGGCGGAAGGACGACCACGATCATGAGCAGCTATCCCTACGCCGACCGCTTCCCGGTCAACCGCACCTTCCCAGAGCAGGGCCGCGACCGCGGTGACGTGCTGGCCGAAATGGCCCAGCTGGCCAAGGAAGAAGACCAATCGTGGGAGACCGGGCGCGTCTCGGGGACCATGTACTGCGGCGATCACGATCACTACTCGTTCATGAACGAGGTGTTCGGGTTGTACGCCCACGTGAACATCCTCCAGCGAGACATCTGCCCCAGCGCCACCCGTTATGAGGGTGAAGTGCTGGCCATGACCCTCGACCTCTTCAACGCTCAGGCCGTGACCGACGGCGAGCCGGCCGGTCTGGTCACCAGCGGCGGCACCGGCAGCATCACCCATGCCGTTCTCGCCTACCGCGAGAAGGCAGCTCAGGACCGCGGCGTGACCCGCCCCAACTTCATCAAGCCCGAGACCGGCCATCCCGCCTTCGACAAGGCTTGCCACCTGTTCGGCGTAGAGCTTCGGCGGGCCCCGGTGGATCCGGTGACCACCCAGGTCGACCTGGACTGGGTGAGGGCCAACATCGACGACCAGACCATCGGCATGATGGGTTCGGCCTGCAACTACGGCTACGGCACCATCGACCCGATCGAAGCCCTCTCCGATCTGGCCGTGGAGAAGGGCATCCCGCTCCACGTGGACGGGTGTCTGGGCGGCTTCATCCTGCCCTTCGGTCAGGAACTGGGCCTCGACATCCCGGTGTTCGACTTCCGTCTCCCCGGAGTGACCAGCATCTCGGCCGACACCCACAAGTACGGCTACGCCTTCAAGGGCACATCCACCGTGCTGTTCCGGGACAAGTCGTGGCGCAACTCCCAGTACTTCTTCCTCACCGACTGGACCGGCGGCAAGTACTGCTCGCCGGGCATGGACGGCTCCCGTTCGGGCGGTCTGCTGGCCGCCACCTGGGCCGCCATGGTGCAGCTCGGCAAAGAGGGGTACCGGGCCTACGCCAAGGCCATCTTCGATACGTCGCTCGCCATGCAGGAAGCGGTGCGCAGCCACCCGGAGCTGCGGATCCTGGGTGAACCGACCTTCTTGTTCAGCTTCACCAGCGACGACTTCGACATCTACCACGTCAACGACCACATGCGGCCCAAGGGATGGCGCTTCAACGGCCAGCAGTACCCCAACGCCCTGCACATGGCCGTCACCCGGCCCCAAACCCAGGCCGGGGTGGTCGACGCGTTCGTGGCCGACCTGGCCGAGGCCGTGGCCTACGCCAAGGAGAAGGGCCACGAGCCCGCTGCCTCCGGTGCGGTGTACGGCGGAGTGGCCGGCGGCATGAGCGACGAGGCCGACGAGTTCATCAAGATGTTCATGGCCCAGATGATGGATGAGCAGCAGGCGCTGCCTCCCCTCTGACCGGATCGAGGGTCACCCATGTCGAGCGACCCTCGAGCCCATCGAATCCGTTCCGCCGAGCTGGTCTTGGACCGGCTTCTGGCCGCCATGCCCATCTCGACACGTCCGTCGTTGACACCTCGCATTGAGGTGATCAGAGATGGGGCCGCCCTGGTGGTGCGCCGAGGCCCGGTGCTGGTCCGGGTTCGTCCCGGTTCGGAGGTCAGCCGGGCTACGGCTCGACGGGAGGTCCAGCTGGCCCTGCTCCTCGATGATCTCGAGGTGCCGGTCACGCCCCTGGTGGAGCCAGTCGATCAGCCCTGGATGGTGGACGGAGATTTGGTCACCGCCTGGTCCTGGGTGGATTCCGCGGACCCGAGTGATTCCTATGACTTGGGCCTTCTGGCCAGGACGCTGCGGGAGCGAACGGTGGTGGCGGTCGGGTCGGTGCCCGAGTTCGACCCCCTGGCCGCCATCGTCGACTCGGTGGCTGGACTACCCCTCGACGATCCAGAAGCCCGGTTCGTGAGGGACCAGGCCTCGCGGTTGACCGTGCCCTACCGGGAAGCGGTGGCCGATGATCCGCTCGGTGCGGCGGTGGTCCATGGCGACCTGCACCGTGGCAACGTGATCGACGCGGCGGGCGGACCGGTGCTGACCGACCTGGAGCTGGCCGGTCGGGGAGGGCCGTCTTATGACGCCACCCCGGCCGTGGTGGCCGTGACCCGCTACGGCGCCGACCCCTCGGGCCTGGATCGGTTCCTGGAAGGCTTCGACTTCGACCCACGCCCGTGGCCCGGCTTCGGTACCTACCTGGCCGTGTACGAGTTGTGGGTGACGGCCTGGGCCGTTGGCGTACGAGACCGCAACCCGGCGTGGGCCACCGAGGCCACCCGCAGGATCGAGTCCCTCCGAGACGGCGCCGACCACACCTGGCACCTTCACTGACCCATACAGCGGAGGCTGGCGTGGAACGTACCGTCAGGCCCGGTGCCAGACGGCGTCTGGCCCGCTACCCGAGGATCTGATCTGTCCTTGATCCCGCAGGCGCTGGAGTACCCGCGTGATCGTCGCATCAGAAACGCCGGGCGCCGACGGCAGCCTCGACCTGCCAGTTTGGTGACGCATGATCGGATCTAAGTGGCTGGATGCTGGGCTACATCTCTCCTACCGACAATCAATGGGCTTTGTCTGAACGTGGACCCGGGGAGAACAGTCGTGGTGGTTGGTCAGGTCGGAGCCTCCCATTGTGGAGAAGTCGCCTTGATCTGGTGGGGCCGGTCGACCGTCGCGGGGCGGGTGGTGGTCGACGTCAAATGGTGAAGTGGGGTTGTATGTCGAACATATGTTCGATAGAGTGAGGTCGTGGACGATTCGGCTGAGGCTCCTGAACCGGGCGATGAGCCTGGTGGTCGCGCCTCTGGTGCTGGCGGCGGAACGCCGGTTTCGGGTGGTGATGGCGGGGTCGATCAAGCCCTGCTGTTGGTGTCTGAACTGTTGGTGGGGTCGGTGGGTAACCTGACCGATGGCGAGGTGGTTGATGCGCTGGTGGGGGTGGCGGAGCTGGCTGGTCGGGTCGACGCGGTGTTGGCCCGTCTCACCGACTCGTTCGACACCCGGGGTCTGGGCGTCATTGACGGGGCCAGGTCCACGGCCACGTGGCTGGCCAACCGAACTGAGCTGGCCCGGCCTCACGCCCATGCCCTGGTCGGGGCGGGGCGGGTGTTGCGGGCGTGCCCCGTCGTCGATGAGGCGGCATCTTCAGGGCGGCTGGGTACAGCCAAGGTGAGGCTGTTGGCAGAAGCTCGGCGTGGCGTCGAGGAGCTTTTCGCCGAGCATGAATCCGAGCTGGTCGGATGGATCGCGCCGTTGACCGTGGCTCAGGCCCGAACGGTGCTGGAGAGGTGGCGGCTCATGGCGCTCGCCTCCACCGACCAAGACGATGGTCCCGAGCCCGCCGGTGACCCGAGCCGTAACACCTTCACGTGTTCGCAGACGTTCCAAGGTCGCTGGCACCTGAACGGAGACGTCGATGCTGTCACCGGTGCCGCCCTGTCATCCATGCTGGAGAAGTGGATCGATGAGGGGATGCGAGCCGGCGCCATCACCATCGACCAGAACAAGCCTCGGGCCGCGCACCGGGCTGATGCCTTGGCGGCATTTACGACCGCGGGCGCTACGGCCGCTCCGGGTGCAGCCCAGGCGCGGGCCCAGGTCACTCTGTCCTGGGATGCCGATGACATGTTGGGCAAGCCGGTAGGCGACCTGGCCGATATCGGCCGTCGGCGGTGCTTGCTCGACGGCGGCACTTCCCTGGCTCGCTCCATCGCCGAACAGGCGATGTGCAATGCCGACGTGACCGACCTGCTGGTGCGTTTCGGCCTAGATGGCAGCCGCCACATCCTGGGTGCCACTCACACCCGGCGGCACCCCACCCGTCGTGAACGGGTGGTCTTGGACCAACGAGATCAGGGCTGTGTGTTCCCGGGCTGCGATGCTCCCGCCCGGTGGTGCCACGCCCACCACACCGTCCCCTACGAGATCGGCAAGCGCACCCGGCTAGACGAACTGGTGCTTCTGTGCCCCCACCACCATCGGGCCGTGCACAACGGGTTCGTGTTGTCACGTTCCGTGACTGGCCAGATCCGAGTGGCCAGACCTGATGGCACCGAACTGTCAGGTGCCCCGCCCGACACACCGCCAGATGTGGTCCACGGACTCAAAACCCCGTTCACCTCGCCTCGCACCAGGTTTGCTGACGTGCTCACCCGCAGACCTCGACCACTGTGGGCAGATCAAGACCAAGACCCCTTCGATCCAATCGAAGAAGCCCGCATGGACCTGCTCATCCAACAGCGAATCCGAGATCTCGGAAGGCCCGACGCCGCCTGAGGCGACGTTGGGGTCAGTTGTTGGCGTCGGCGACCAGGCGTCGGGCGATGACCTTGAGGCACAGGGTCTCGTCGGCACCCTCGAAGATGCTCAGGACCCGGGCATCGACGAAGTAGCGGCTCACGTCGTACTCCTCGGCATATCCCATGCCGCCGTGGATCTGCATGGCCTCGCGGGTGACCCACTCGGCGGCCTTGCACACGTAGGCCTTGATCATCGATGCCTCGGCAGTGCCTTCGCCCTTGGCCATCAGGCGAGCCACCACGTAGGAGAACTGGCGACTGGCCTGGATGATCACCGCCATGCGGCCCAGCTTGGCCTGGGTGAGCTGGTACTCGCCGATGGCTTGGCCGAAGACCTTGCGGTCCTCGGCGTACTGGCGGGCAGCCTCATAGGCGGCCTGCATCACGCCTAGCGCACGTGCTGCGGTCTGGAGGCGGCCGTTCTCGAAACCGGCCATCTGGTAGTAGAAGCCACGGCCCAGACCGCCATCGAGACCGATCAGGTTGCCGGCCGGCACGAACCAGTTGTCGAAGGCCATCTCATAGGAGTGCATGCCCCGGTAGCCGATGGTGTCGATCGGGCGGCCTTCCATCTTTCCGCCGCCGGGAGCACCGTCTCCGGCGGGCTGGATCAGTTCGAAGCCGTGGCTGTCTCCTCGCTCCTTGGGCACGATGAACATGGACAGGCCCTTGTGTCCCAGCGACTTGTCGGGGTCGGTGCGGGCCAGCAGCAACAACACGTCAGCACGGGCTCCCAGGGTGCACCAGGTCTTGACTCCGTTGATGAGCCAGCCGCCCTCGGTGGGGGTGGCGGTCACGGTCACGCCGGCCACGTCCGAACCGAAGTCGGGCTCGGTGACGGCCACCGCGTTCATGACCTCGGTGGTGGCCAGCTTGGGCAGCCACTCCTGCTTTTGTTCCTCGGTGCCGCCGGCCATGAGGGCTCGGGTGAGGATCTCGGGACGGGTGATGAGCGAACCACCGGCACACAGCGAACCGCGCGACAGCTCCTCGGTGGCCACCACCATGCCGATGTACTCGCCCTCACCACCTTCGCCGTAGCCGCCGTACTCGCTGGGGATGGACAGACCGAAAGCGCCCATCTCGGCCAGGCCGGAGATGATGTCCTCGGGCACGTCGCCGTTGGTGCGGTGGATGTGCTCGGCGATCGGCTTGAGCTTGTCGTCGGCGAAGCGGCGGAAGGTGTCCTGCACGAGCTCGAAGTCGTCGTCGAGGTGACGGGGGCCAGCCTCGTTGATGCCGGCCAGGAACTCGGGGGCCCGGAAGCGGGTCAGGAAGTCCCGGGTACCGTCGAGCGCTCCCGGCGCTACGCCCCAGTCGGCCTCGCGCCCGAACAACTTGCCGGCCAGCTCACCGACGGCATCGGCCACGAAGGCGCAGGTGATACGCCCTTCGATGTCCCCCTTGGCGCCGTAGTCCAACAGGCCCTTGGCCGTGGCGACCGCAGCGGCGGCGTGGGCCAGGTCATAGGCGAGGACCTGGTGGTCGTCGATCGAACCAGCGGCGGCCAGGCGACGGGTGGCGGCTTCCACGACGCCCGAGGCGATTTCGGTGACGGTGGCGGCAGCGGCGAGATCGGGTGCGGTCATGGCGCCAGATCGTACCGAGGTGCCCGATCGCGCTGCTATCTGACGCAGCGTCAGCTAACGGTCACTTCCGAGTCGGGCTGACCTCTCCGGCGCCAGCCTTCTCCCACTGCTCCAGCCACACCAGCAACTCGTCGAGGGGGAGCGGCCGGCTGAAGTGATAGCCCTGACCGAGGTCGCAGCCGAGGCGTCGGAGGAGCTGAAGGTCATCGGCGTGCTCCACGCCTTCGGCCACCACTTCCAGGCCCAGGTTGTGGCCCAGATCGATCATCGAGCGCACGATGGTGAACTCGTCGCTGCGACGGTGCATCTCCGCCACGAAGGACTTGTCGATCTTGATCTCTTGCAGCGGAAGGTCGCGCAGGTAGGTGAGCGAGGAGTACCCGGTGCCGAAGTCGTCGATGGCGGTGTTGACCCCCAGGTCTCCGAAGGCGGTGAACACCTCTCGGGCCAAGGACGGATCATCCATCAGTTCGGTCTCGGTCAGCTCCAACACCAGGTCCCCGGCGCGGACACCGTGGTCGAGCAGGGCCCATTGGAGGTGGTCCACCAAGTCGGGGTCATAGAGGTTGCGCACCGACAGGTTCACCGCCAGCCCGATCGGGAACCCGGCATCGCGCCACGTCTTGACCGCGGCCAGACCTTCGCTGATGACCCAACGGGTCATGGGCTGGATCGCCCCCGAGAGCTCGGCCAGTTCTACGAACTGGTCCGGGGGGAGCAGGCCGAATCGGGGGTGCTGCCAGCGGATCAGGGCCTCGACCCGCACCACCTCGCCGGTGCGCAGGGCCACGCACGGCTGGTAGTGGAGCACGAACTGGCCGGCGGCCGCGGCCTCGGGCAGGTCGCCGATGAGCGTCAGTCGCTCGATGCTCGAACGGTCGTGCTCGGCTGAATAGACGGCCACCCCCGCTCCGGCCCGTTTGGCCATGTACATGGCCACGTCGGCTCGCTGGATGAGCGTGGGGACGTCTCGGGCGTGCTCGGGGTAGAGGGCGATGCCGATGCTGGCGTTGGACTGGAGGCGGACGTCTTCGAGAACGAAGGGTTCGGCCAACGTGGAGCGGATGCGATCGGCCACCCGGCGGGCGTCGGCCTCGTCGACCAGACCCGAGAGCACCACCGCGAACTCGTCGCCACCGAGGCGGGCCACCAGCGAGTCGCTCAGCTCGCGGGTGAGCCGGTCGCCGATGCTGCGCAGGAGCTGATCGCCGACGTGGTGGCCGAGGGCGTCGTTCACCTCCTTGAACTGGTCGAGGTCCATCACCAACAGGGCGATCGTCTCGCCCGGAAGCGGGTCCCGGTTCAACGTCCGATGGAGCTCCTCGTCTAGCAACCGACGGTTGGGCAGTCCGGTCAGGCTGTCGTAGAGGGCCTGGCGGCGCAGGGCCTCCGATGCCGCCACCGATTCGGTCACGTCCTGGAGCGAGACGCCGACAGACCGGCCGGTGAGCGGGAAGGCCCGCAGGGTTACCACCCTGGGCTCGCCGCGGGTCGGTCGCACCAGCAGGTCATCAACCCGCAGTGGCACGCCGCGCTCGATCACCAACGCCAACCGGGTCCGCAGCCGCGAACCGGCCAGTGCTGGGAAGGCGTCCTCCAAGGCGGTACCGATCAGCGGGTGGAGGTCACGGTGAACGAGCCGGCTGGCGGCGGCGTTGGCGCCGTCCATCACCAGGGTGGCGTCGGGACCTTCGTCGAGGCGCAAGACCAGCAGGGCCAGGTCGATGCGGTCGACGATGTCGGCGTACTGGTTGACCCGCTGCTCGATGCGGAACTGTTCGGACACGTCGAGGCTGAGACCCCGCAGGGATTTGGTCTGACCGTTGCTGTCGACATCGGCGGTGATCCGGTCGTGCAGGTGTACCCAATGCCCGTCGAAGGTGCGGAACCGGTAGGTGACGTCGGTGTCTACCCCGAGGGTGATCGAACGGTTCAGAGCGGTCTGGGTGGTGTCGAGATCGTCGGGGTGAACCCTGGCCGCCCAAAAGCCTGGTTCCAGCCACTGCTCCTCGCTCCAGCCGAGCATGGCGATCGCCCGCTGGTTCACGAAGGTCATGCGATCCTCGGCCACCGAGCAGATCCACAGGGCGGCATCGAGCCCGTCGATCACTCCGTTGAGGTGTTGGCGCGGCCCCGCCGGGGGGCGGCCGCCCCGGCCCGGCGCCCCCCCCCCGCCCCCCCCCCAGTTGAGGGTGGCGGCCATGGCGACGATGGTGAGGGCCATGAACGCAGCGGGAACCATCGTCACCGGGTACAGGAGCGGGAACCCGATGCATCCGGACAGGTCGGTGGCGAACAGCCACAACGGGATCCGCCCCGAACGCCGTGACACCAGGTGTCCGATGGCGTTGAAGCCCAACCCGACGATGAGGATGGCAATGGCCAGCGACCGAGAGATCTCGGGGAGTACAAGGACGGCTACGGCCAGAGCGGCCACCACGACGTAGCGCTGACGGAAGAGACGTTCACGGGCGCGTTGGTCCGTGTCTCCGTCCTGGGTCCAGTCGACCCTGCTCTCCAGGCGGTGCAGCGCCCCCCTCGGCGACGGCTTCGCCATCATCACCTCATTGGGTCGGCAGTCTCGGCTCGGTGTTGAGCACTTGACCCCAGACGCCACCGCCATGCGACAAACGTGGAATGGGTCACACCTGGTGACCGACCGTGAACTATTGACTACCGTTCGACGGGCCAAGGGGTGCCAGGGGCAACAGCACGGGTGCCAGGAGTAACAGCATGGTGAACGTCACGTTTTGGGGGGTACGGGGGTCCACGCCTTGCTACTGCGATGCCAACCAGCGCTACGGCGGGAACACCGCGTGCGTGACCCTGGAGGCCCCAGGGCTCGACCCGGTGATTTTCGACCTCGGCACCGGGCTTCGCTTCTTTGGTGAAAGCCTGGCCGGCGCCGATCAACCGTTCCGCGGACTCGCCCTGGTGACCCACCTGCACTGGGATCACGTCCAGGGTCTTCCGTTTTTCACCCCTATCCATCGCACGGGCTCGTCGTTGGCGATCCACGGTCGCAGCGACGGGTGCTCGCTGGGCGATGCCTTCCGCACCTTCATGCACCCCCCGTTCTTCCCGGTTGGACCTCAGGATCTGGCCGGTGACATCACCTTCGACGACTTCGAGGGAACCGAACTCGAATGGGGTCGGGCTCGGGTCACCGCCGCAGACGTCCCCCACACCGGACCGACCAACGGCTACCGGGTCGAGATCGACGGCCTGTCGGTGGTGTACGTGAGCGACCACCAACAACCTGCCGATCCCACCTACGTCGACCCGGCCGTGCTCGAACTTTGTCGCGACGCCGACCTGCTCATCCACGATGCCCAGTACGAGCCCCACGAGTTCGCCATGAAGTCCGACTGGGGCCACTGCACCGTCGACTACGCGGTGCGGGTCGCGGCTGAGTCAGGGGCACGACGTCTGGTGTTGTTCCACCACGACCCTTCCCATTCCGACGACACCATCGATCGGCTATTGAACGAAGCCAGGTCTATGGCCGAGGGGACCTCGGTCCTCGAGGTGCAGGCCGCATCCGAGGGCCTAACGGTGGCGCTCTCGTCTGCCCTAGTCTGACGGTCCGTCAGAAAACTCCGGGAGACGAATCCGAATGACCGAGTCCGCCTTCGACAGCGCACGATTCCGCCAGGTTCTGGGCCATTTCCCCACGGGGGTTTGTGTGGTGGCCGGCCACCACCAGGACCAGCCCGTCGGACTGGCCATCGGTTCGTTCTTCTCCGTCTCGCTGGATCCGCCCCTGGTCGGGTTCTGCGCGGATCACCGTTCCTCCACCTGGCCCAAGCTGCGCGAGAACGGTCGCTTCTGCATCAACGTGCTCGCCGCTGACCAAGAAGCAGTGTCACGGGTGTTCGCGTCCAAGGACGCCGACAAGTTCGCATCGATCGGGTGGGACCGCTCACCCCTCGGCGAGCCTCGGATCGCCGGGGCACTGGCCTGGATCGACTGCACGCTCACTCAGGTGCACAAGGCCGGCGACCACGACATCGTGCTCGGCGAGGTCCACGACCTGTCGGTGACCCACGAAGGTAACCCGCTGGTGTTCTTCCGGGGTGGTTACGCCGATCTGGCCTGAGCTCCGCTCTGGTCGAGCACCCAAGCCAGCACGAACGCTTCGTCGCGCCACGCGTCGTAACGACCGCTGGGGCCGCCATGGCCGGTGGCCAACTCCACCTTCAACAACACCGGCCTCGGATCGTCGGCCGGTCCGATGCCATGGCCCTGCTGTCGCAGCCGAGCCACCCACTTGGTCGGCTCGTGGAAACCAACCCGGGGGTCGTTCAGCCCCGCGGTGGCCAGCACCGCTGGATAGGTGACCTCGGTGGCGGGTTTGACGTTCTCATAAGGGCTATAGGCCGCCAACCACCCGTAGGCATCCTGGTCGTGGAGCGGATCGCCCCACTCCTCCCACTCGATGACGGTGAGCGGGAGGGAGGGGTCGAGGATCGTGTTCAGCGGATCCACGAACGGAACCTCGGCCACGATGGCGGCGAACATCTCCGGGGCGAGGTTGGTCACCGCGCCCATCAACAGTCCTCCGGCGCTTCCACCCCGGGCCACTAGTTGGTCCGGTGTCGTCCAACCCTGAGTGACCAGGTGCCGGGCACAGGCCACGAAGTCGCTGAAGGAGTTCTGCTTGTCGTCGAACTTGCCAGCCTCGTACCAGGCCCGACCCAACTCTCCGCCGCCGCGGACGTGGGCGATGGCGAAGACCATGCCGCGGTCGAGAAGCGACAACCGGGCCACCGAGAACCACGGGTCCATGCTGGCCTCGTAGGCGCCGTAGCCGTAGAGGAGACAAGGCGATGGTTGGCCCTCGTTACGACGGTCAGGCCGCCACACCAGCGAGATCGGCACACGGGTTCCGTCCTCGGCTACGGCCCACTCCCGGGCCGAGCGGTACTGGCTGGGATCGAAGCCGTCGAGCACCGCCTGGCGCTTGAGGAGCACCCGGTCACCCGAGGTGGTGTCGAGCTCGTACAGGGTGGAAGGTGTCGTCAGCGACTGGTAGCTGAACCGGTAGCGGTCGGTGTCGAATGTCGGGTTGGCCGATGGGCCCAGGGTGCCGACCTCCTCGTCTGGCTGGATCCGTCGGGTGTCGCCTGTGGTTGGATCGACCAACCACAACGCCGTGGAGGCATCGACCCGACCATGCACCACCAGGTGATCGACAAAGGCTTCGACCCCGTCGAGGCGGCATCCCTTCCGGTGGGCCAGCACCGTGGTCCACTCCGACCTCGGACCGACGGTCAGTCCGTCAAGCGGGGCTCGCCACAGGGCGAAGTCTGCGGCACCGTCATGGTTGGACAGGACGAACAGGCCGCTGCCGTGGTGAGCCACCGAGTACTCGACGTCTTGTTCCCGGGCCGCCACCTGTCGGGGCTCGGCGGCGGGGTCGGTGGCGTCGAGTAGCCACGCCTCACTGGTCACCGCGCTGGCCGAGGTGATCACGGCCAGCGCACCAGACCGTGACGCTCCAACGCCCACGTGGAACCGTTGGTCCTCTTCGGTGAAGACCAACACGTCCTCAGCGGGGTCGGTCCCGATGTGGTGGCGCATCACCCGGTCGGGCCGGAACGCATCGTCTTGCAATGTGTACCAACAGGTCCCGGAGTCGGCCGACCACGCGAACCCGTACGCCACGCCGGGGATCACCTCGGGGGATTCCACCGCGGGCTTGCCTTCGGCCAGCGGCCGCAGATCGGCGAAGTGAAGGTCGTGATGCTCGTCCCCGTCGAAGTCCACGGCGTAGGCGACCCAGTTGCCGTCGGGGCTGACGTCGAGCACCCCGAGACCCAGGTGGCCATGTCCCTCAGCCAACAGGTTCAGGTCCAAGACGACCTGTTCGGCTGCTGGGTCGTCGATGGGGCGCTCGGTGGTTCCGTCGTCGGGTCGACGGCAGTGGATCGGGTAGGACAGGCCTTCTTCGGTACGGACCAGATACCACCACGCCCCGTCTCGCACTGGGACCGACATGTCGGTTTCGTCGGTTCGGCGACGGATCTCCTCGAACACCTCTTCTCGTAGCGGTGCCAGGGGTTCGGTGACGAGCTCGGTCCAGGCGTTCTCGGCCCGGAGGTGGGGGAGCGTGTCGGCGTCGTCGGGATCGATGAGCCAGGCGAAGGGATCTTCCACATCGTGACCCCACATCGAGCGGGTGGCTGGTCGGGTCGGTGGCTGAGGTGGCATGGGGGATTCGGGCATCACGCCGAGACGATACGGCGGTACCGTCAAGGCCATGCCCATCTACGCCCTCGGCTCGCAGGTTCCGGTGATCGACCCCTCCGCCTACATCAGCCCCGAAGCGGTGATCATCGGCTCGGTCACGATCGGCGCCGAGTCATCGGTTTGGCCCGGGGCCGTGCTCCGAGGTGATGACGGTTCGATCCAGATCGGCGACCGGACCTCGATCCAGGATGGTGCCGTGCTCCACACCACCCCGATGTGGCCGACCGTGGTCGGCAACGAGTGCACCATCGGTCACCTGGCCCACCTGGAGGCATGCACCGTCGAGGACGGCGCGCTGGTTGGTTCCGGGTCGATCGTGCTCCACCAGGCCGTCATCGGTCGGCAGGCGTTGGTGGGAGCGGGGGCAGTGGTGAGCGGTGGGGTCGAGGTGCCACCCCGAGCGATGGCCCTAGGTGTGCCGGCCAAGATCCGCCTGGACGCGGTCAACACCGAGTATGTACGTCACGGCATGGAGTCCTACGTGGCCCGAGCCGTCCGCTACCGACAGGACCTGCGCCGGATCGATTGATCGGCGGCAGGCGAGCCGTCCTCAGCGAGCCGAATAGGCCGGCTCTACCGGAGCTGCAGACGACTCGAGCTCGTACAGCGTGACCGGCTCGTGGGCTACCCGGGCACGGGCCCAGCGGGTCACCACTGGGTCGTCGCTGAGGATCACCACCTGGGTCAGGTGGGAGAGCCGGATCAGGTGGTCGAGCACATCGGTCTTCTCGGGAAGGTCGAGAGGAGCGAATGCGTCGTCGATCAACAACGGCATGCTCTCTTCGGTGCCGTCGATCACCGCGGTGCGGTTGCAGCGTTCGCTTAGACGGGTCTCGATGTTCTCGGGCCGGGCCGAGCACAGGCTCTCGAGTCGTGACTCCAGCTCGCGGACCTTGGCCAGACCGACCCGGTACCGGTGTTCCACCCCGACCAGATCCGGATCGGCGTTGGCGGCCAACAGGCCAGCTAGTTCCCGGCGACGATCTTCCAAGACATCGGGATCCACAGGCTCGTCCTCCAAGTCGGCGAGCTCGGCCCAGTCGGCCCGTGCCGTGCGGCTGACGATCACACCGAGCCGGGCGATCTCGGCTTCGGTCTCAGTGCGGTCACGGCGGCCTTGGTTCAATTCTTCACGCTGGCGAGCCGCGGCCACGGCCTGAATGGCCCGTTCCAGGCGGACGGCCAAGCCGCCTTCGGTGAAGCCGAGACGGGCAAGGATGGAGTCGAGGTGATCGGCGGCTTCCTGTTCCCGTCGCCGCAGCGAAGCCAACTTCACCGCCCGCCGAGCGGTGCGCCCCGCTTCGATCCGCCGGTCGATGGCCGAGGCCAGTTGTTCGGGATCCAGGTCGGCGACCGATGCGGCGCTGAACCCGTAGTGCTCGAGCCCTCGAGCCAGAGAAGCCCGAGCCGAGCGCTCGGTGGCGGCCGCGCTCTCGCACTGGATCCGAGCCTCGTCTCGGTTGCGTGACACCGCCCTCGAGTCAAGGGCGGCGGCGCGGTCCCGCACGGCATCGGCCCGAAGGGTCAGCTCCTCGGGGGTGCGGCCACCGGAGATCTCCTCCCATTCCACCTGGGCCACGATCCAGCTGTTGGCGACGTTCTCGAACCGGACCCGGTCGGCGGCGTCGGCGACGTCGTCCAGACGTCGAAGATGCATTCCGAGCCACGAGCTGACGCCGGTGCGGTTCAGGGCGTCCATCTCGGCCGCAGCGGCTTCGGCCAGATCACGGCGGGGCTCGAGCACCAAGAAGCGGACCAGAGCCGCGGCTCCGACCAGAGCCAGCACCGCCACGATTGGCATCCCGTTGACCAGGGCGAGAACCGCCGACCCTGTCAGGGCAGCGGCCGCGATCATTCCGGGGCGTACCCGCTGATCGGCGATCCTCTGGGCCTTCACCACCTCGAGGTGGGCCGCCTCGACGACCTTTTCGTTCTCGGTGTCGTCGGGCTCGGCCGGCCCCTCCATGGCGCTGAGGGCGTGGTACTTGTCTGCGGTCCGGGTCAACCGGTTGTGAGCGGTCCACAACTTGTCCTGGTCGAGCCGAGCGAAGTGCTCCACCAACGGGTCGGTGGGGGTAGCCGAAGGCCTGGTGAGGTCGGCCAGCTCGGCCTCGGCGGTGCGCCGAGCGTCGTGAGCGGCGCGCCATGCGTCGAGGCGGGCCAGGAAGGTGGTGGGCGGGGCTTCGGGGGTGGCTGCCACCCGGGCCAGGTCCTCGGGTGAGACCCGGGGCAGGTTTACGAGTCGGTCGGCCAACTCCGAGGCCTCGGTGGCCAGGTCGCCCCAGGTCGCGCCGGCGGTGCGCAAAGCGTCGACCGATCCCAAGATGACTCGGTCGTTGGCGCCCTCACCCCGGCCCAGCATCGCCATCTCGGTGCGGAGCTGATCCAGGCGGCGGCGGTTCTCCTGCCAGATCCACCGGGCCCGGTCGTCGTCGGCCGATGCGATCTGTTGATCCAGCTCACGGAGGTGACGACGGCCCCGTTCCAAGGCGTCGACCAGTTCCATGGCCTGGAGGTGATCGTCGTGCAGTTCGGCCAGGTTGGCTCGTGCCCCCGCTAGCTGATCGGCGACCTGGGTCGCGGTCACGTCCAAGCCCAGGCCCAGGTCGCTTGCGGTCAGGGTCAGCAGGCCGGCCACCGCCGATGGGTCACGACCCAACAGGTCGGTGGGGCCGGGAGCCTCCACCCCGTCATCGGCGAAGGTGGCACCGGTGCGGTCGGCGAAGACGCGCCGACCGGCCTGATCGGTGAACACCACCGAAGCGTTGGACAGACGTCCGGTCAACGCGTCGACGATGGTCTCGATCAATTCCATGCGATCGACGGCACCGAGGCCAGCGAAGACGGTGACGTGAGGGCCGAAGCGGAGACGGTCGTCGCTCCCAGGGCTGTACAGAACCAACTGCTCGAGTCGCACGGTTTTCTCCTCCGTGACTGGCGCTTCCCCCCGCCGTGACTAGTGCCACATTTTCTACCCCATCGAAACCGAAAAGGCGAGTAGATGATCGAATTTCACCTTTATTCGTGGTTCTTTAGGCCCATGACCTGGGCCTAAAGGCCCACGGGTTGGCACCTCAGGCGGTGCTGGCCAGCCAGGAGAACGCCGGCAGGTTGCGCACCACCGCGAACGTCAACATGAACGCGCCGAGGCCGATCCTCAAAGCGGGCGTCGAGCGCCACCAGCCCGGAGCGGTCACACCTCGGCTGGTGACGAACCAGATCACCCATCCGGCCACCAGCAGCGGCACCGACAGTGTGAACACGGCGTTGTGGTCCAACGCTGTGGTCACGTCGAGCTGGGTCAGAGCGTGTACGGCACGCAGCGACCCGCAGAACGGGCAGTCGAGCCCGGTGATGGCCTTCAGCGGGCACAGCGGGACGTTGCGGGCACTGGGGTCGACCACGGCCAGCGCCGCGGTGCCGACAACGGCCAACGCCCCGACGGTCACGGGACCGGACCAGAAAGAGGCGGGCAACTCGGCCAGGGGGCGAACCTCGGCGGACGCGGACATGGGGACAAGGGTAAACGAGCACGTTGCCGATCGGCATGGCCCGGTACCGTGACCGAGGGGACCCGGGAGAAGCTGCCATCACCGATCGAGCCAACCAGGACACCGACTTCGTGCCGTCGGCTCGTGACGGCTGGCGTCTGATCGGTCGTCAACTCTGGGACCAGAGGTTGGGGATCCTCGTCGGGGTGGCGGCCGGTCTGATCTGGACCTTGGGAAAGGTGACTGTGCCCCGCTTGGTGGGTGCGGCCATTGATCGGGGGATGGAAGAAGGCGATGTCTCGGTGGTCACCGGATACGCCTGGGCCATCGCCGGGGCCGGCCTGGTGGTGGCCGCCTTCACCGGGCTGAGGCGGTACTGGGCCTTCCGGGAAGCTCGTCGGACAGAAGCCGTCCTCCGGGACCGCATTTTCGCCCACCTCCAGCGGCTACACGTGGCCTACCACGACTCCCAGCAGACCGGTCAGCTCATGAGTCGGGCCAACAACGACCTCCAACAGATCCAGAACGCGGTCGTTCTGGTGCCGCTGACCATCGCCAACCTCGCCACCGTGTTGGCGGTGCTGGTGGTGCTGTTATCCATGGACCCGATGCTCACCCTGTTGGCGCTGGGGTCACTGCCAGCGCTCAACATCTTGGCCAAGCGGTTCTCGACCCGGTTGCACCCGACCATGGTGGGTGTGCAGCAGGAATCGGCCGAGCTCGCCGCCGTGGTGGAGGAGACCGTCACCGGCATCCGCGTGGTCAAGGGGTTCGGGGCCGAACCGGCCCAGGCCACCAGGCTGGGGGCCGAGGCCGATGACCTTTACCGGGTGTCCATGGAGGGAGCTCGGATACGGGCTCGGTTCTGGCCCGCGTTGGAGATCCTCCCCAGCGTCGGGCTGATCGCCGTGTTGGGCTACGGCGGGCACCAGGTGATCGACGGGGAGTTGGCGCTCGGAGCCCTGGTCGCGTTCAACGCCTATGTGGTGCTGTTGGTGTGGCCGCTGCGGATGCTGGGTTGGGTGGTGGCCATGGCCCAGCGGGCGGCGGCATCGGCCCAGCGGGTGCACGAGGTCCTCGCCACCGAGCCGCTGGTGGTCTCGCCGCGGTCACCGGTGGCGCTGCCGCCCGACGGAGGAGACCTACACCTGGCCGGGGTCAGCTTCGCCTACGGGAGAGGAGCACCGGTTCTCGACGGATTCGATCTGCACGTTCCCGCAGGGCAGACCGTCGCCCTGGTCGGCGCCACCGGTTCGGGCAAGTCGACGGTGGCCAGCCTGGTGTGTCGGTTCCACGATGTGGACGCAGGCGAGGTGCGCCTGGACGGGGTGGACGTTCGCCAAGTGTCTCTGGTCGAGCTGCGTCGAACCGTGGCCCTGGTGTTCGAGGAGACGTTCCTGTTCTCGGACACCATCGCCGCCAACATCGCCTTCGCCGACCCTGACGCCCCAATCGGCCTGGTGGAGCGGGCGGCCCGGCTGGCCGGGGCCCACGACTTCATCACCGCCTTGCCGCGGGGTTACGCCACCGAGATCGGCGAACGAGGCTTCTCCCTGTCTGGAGGGCAACGGCAGCGGATCGCCATCGCCCGGGCCATCCTGGCCGACCCCCGCGTGCTGATCCTCGATGACGCAACCTCGGCGGTCGACCCGACCAAGGAACACGAGATCCGGGATGCCATGGCCGAGGTCATGGCCGGACGGACCACGGTGATCATCGCTCACCGACCGGCCACCATCGCCCTGGCCGATCGGGTGGTGCTCATCGACGACGGTCGGGTGGCGGCCGACGGCACCCACGAGCAACTGCTGGCCAATAGCCCGCGCTATCGCGAGGTTTTGGCTTCGGCGGCGGCTCGTGAGGAGACCGCGGGAGCTTCGGGCCGATGATGCCCATGTCTGGTGTGGACCCCGATGATCGTCTCGACCGTCGCCAGGCCGGGCGGGTACTGGGTCGGGCCGCCCAGATGTTGGGTCCCTACCGCCGGGAGGTGGTCGGAGCCAGCGCGTTGGTGGTGGTGTCGACTGCGGCGGTATTGGCCGGACCGCTACTGCTGCGCTACGGCATCGATCACGGCATTCGGCCAGGTGACGGCCAGGTCCTCGATCGGGCGGTGGTGGCCTATGCGGCGGTAGCGGTGGTGGCGTACCTGGCTGCCCGCATGCAGGTGCTCCTCGTGAGTCGGGCCGGTGAGGGCTTCCTGCGTGACCTGCGGGTCAGGGTCTTCGATCATCTGCTTCGCCTGTCGATGCCCTTCTACGACCGGGAGAAGGCCGGGGTGGTCGTCTCCCGCATGACCTCCGACGTCGACTCGCTCCAGGAACTGGTCCAGATGGGTCTCATCCAACTGGTGTCGAGTTGCCTGCTCATCGTGGGCTCGCTGGTGGTGCTGGCCGCGGTGTCGCCGACGCTGCTGGCGATGTGTCTGGTGCCGCTCCCGGTGGTGGTGGCCGCCTCGGTGCGCTTCCAACGGGAGTCGAACGACGCCTACCTCACCGTGCGCGACCGCATCGGCCTCACCCTGTCCGCGCTGCAGGAGGGCATCAGCGGGGTGAGGGTGATCCAGGCCTATGGCCGTGAGGATGTCGAGGTGCAGCGGTTCGCCCGACGCAATCAGGGTCTGTATGAGGCCCACATGCGATCGGTGCGGATCCAGGCCTGGTACCTGCCGGTGATCGAAGGGTCCTCGCTGCTGTGCACTGCGCTGGTGGTGGGGATCGGGGGCCGGCTGGTGGCTGACGGGTCCCTGACGGTGGGCACGGTGGCCTTCTTCGTTCTGACGCTGTCCAACCTGTTCGAGCCCGTCCAGCAGCTCTCCCAGTTGTTCAACACCGTCCAGTCATCGGGGGCGTCTCTCAACAAGCTGTTCGCCCTGTTGGACACCGAGCCCGACCTTGCCGAGGCCCCGAGCACGGTGGCCCTACCCGGGCGCGGAGACCTGGTGGTCGACGACGTCACCTTCTCTTACGGGACCGGTCCTGCCGTCCTGAGAGATGTTTCGCTGGTCCTATCCGCCGGTGAGAAGCTGGCGCTGGTCGGACCCACCGGCGCCGGGAAGTCCACGCTGGCCAAGCTGATGGCCCGGCTCTATGACCCTTCCGATGGTCACGTCAGCTTTGGTGGGGTCGATCTGAGGGACGCTCCGGTTCGGGTCCTGCGATCCCGCATCACCGTGGTCCCCCAAGAGGGGTTCCTGTTCGCCGGGACCATCCGCGACAACGTCCGGATCGGGAGACCTGATGCCTCGGATCGGGAGGTGGAGGACGCGCTGGTCGCATTGGGTCTGTTGGAGCGGTTCGAGGCCTTCCCCGACGGTCTCGACACGGAGGTCAACGAAAGAGGATCAAGACTGTCCGCCGGTGAACGACAGCTCGTCTCGCTGGCCCGGGCCGCGCTGGCCGATCCAGCCGTGCTGGTCCTGGATGAGGCGACATCGTCATTGGATCCCGGAACCGAGCTCCTGGTCGAACAGGCCATGGGCCGGCTGATGGAAGGCCGTTCGGTGGTGGTGATCGCCCATCGGTTGTCCACCGCGGTTCGCGCTGATCGGGTGGGCGTGGTGGCCGAAGGTGGCCTAGTGGAGATCGGGCCTCACGCCGACCTGGTTGCCGCCGGTGGCCGCTATGCCGGGTTGTACGCCGCCTGGGTGAGCGGTCTGGCTGTCGACCCGGCGTCGTGATCGAGAGTGACCGATTTCCGGTTCGGAGAGTTGTGTGAGTGAGGTGACCGCTCCGTAGGGTGGCCCGGCTCGGTTTTCCGTGCTGCCTTCGAGGTAGGGGACCCATTGCTGATCCAACTGCTGCGCAGCCACCTCCGCCCGTACCGCAGGGAGCTGTGGGTGGTGGTGGCGCTGACCACCGTGCAGACCATCTGCACCCTGCTGTTGCCGACCCTCAACGCCGACATCATCGACAAGGGCGTGGTGCGGGGCGATTCGGCCTACATCTGGCGCACCGGAGGGGTGATGCTGGTCGTCACCGTCGTGCAGGTGATCTTCGCCGTTGCCGCGGTGCGGATGGGTGCCCGCGTGGCCATGTCTTTCGGACGTGATGTCCGCCGGGACTTGTTTCATCGGGTCACCGGCTTCTCGGCCCAAGACGTCGGAAAGTTCGGTGCGTCCTCGTTGATCACCCGTATCACCAACGACGTGACCCAGGTCCAGGTGCTGGTGATGATGGGCGTGACCATGCTGGTGGCCGCTCCCATCACCATGGCCGGCGGTGTGGTCATGGCGGTGCGCGAGGATGCCGGGCTTTCGCTGATGTTGTTGGTGGCAGTACCGGTGCTGGTCGGGTCGGTGGCGGTGGTGATCAGCCGGATGCTCCCGCTCTACCAACTGATGCAGGAGCGCATCGACCGCATCAACATGGTCCTGCGGGAACAGATCACCGGCATCCGGGTGGTGCGGGCCTTCGGCCGCGAAACCCACGAGAGCGGTCGGTTCGAGACCGTGAACCGGGACCTGACCGAGACGTCGCTGCGGGCCGGTCGGCTGATGGCGGTGATGTTCCCGTTGGTGGTGCTGGTCCTCAACGCGTCGAGCGTGGCCGCCATATGGCTGGGCGGTGACCGCATCGCATCCCAGGACATGAAGGTCGGTGCGCTCATCGCCTTCCTCAGCTACCTGATCCAGATCCTCATGGCGGTGATGATGGCCACGTTCGTGGTGGGCCAGGCCCCGCGTTCATCGGTCAGCGCCGAACGGATCGGTGAGGTGCTGGGAACCACGGCCTCGATCACCGCCCCGGCCCAGCCGGTGACAGCGTTGGCCGGGCCGGCATCGCTGGAGCTGCGCGACGTGGAGTTCCGCTACCCCGGGGCCGACGTGCCGGTGTTGAGCGACATCTCCTTCACCGCTCGGGCCGGTGAGACCTTGGCCATCATCGGCAGCACCGGGTCGGGCAAGTCCACCATCGTCAACCTGATCCCTCGGCTCTTCGACGTCACCGGCGGCTCAGTGGTGGTGAACGGCGTCGACGTGCGTGAGATCGAGCCCGAGGTTCTGTGGAGTCGGATCGGTCTGGTCCCCCAGAAGCCCTACCTGTTCTCGGGAACCGTGGCCCACAACCTGCGCCAGGCCGATCCCACCGCCAGCGAGGAAGAAGTGTGGGCGGCGTTGACGGTGGCTCAGGGTGCCGACTTCGTGGCCGCCATGCCCGGTGGCCTCGACGCCGCCATCGCCCAGGGGGGATCAAACGTGTCAGGGGGTCAGCGTCAACGTCTCGCCATCGCCCGAGCTTTGGTGCGCAAACCCGACATCTACCTGTTCGACGACTCGTTCTCGGCTCTGGACCTGGCCACCGACGCCAAGCTGCGGGCCGCCCTGGCCCCGGTGGTGGCCGAGGCCGTCACCGTGATCGTGGCCCAACGGGTTTCCACGATCATCCACGCCGATCAGATCCTGGTGGTGGAAGACGGCCAACAGGTCGGGTTGGGTACCCACCGCGAGTTGCTGGCCACCTGTCCCACCTACGCCGAGATCGTGGCGTCCCAGGACACGGCGGAGGAAGCGGCATGACCGACAAGCCCGCCGTGCGCCCGCCCGAAGAAGCTCGCCGCCCGGCCGGGCCCGCCTTCGGTTCGGCTGGTGTGCCGCTGGAACGGTCCAAGGACCTGAAGGGCTCCACCGCCCGGCTGGCCACGTTGATGAGGCCCGAGCGGGTCGGTGTGGGCGCGGTGGTGGTCCTCACCACCGTGAGCGTCGTGTTGTTGGTGTTGGCTCCCAACCGACTGGGTCAGGCCACCAACGTGATCGTCACGGGCCTGATGAGCGGCACGGGCATCGACTTCTCCAAGATGCACGGGATCCTGCTCGGGGTCCTGGCCATGTACGTCACGGCCACGGTGCTGTCCTACATCCAGGCGTGGGTGTTGGCCGGGGTGGTCCAACGGGCCATGTTCCGCCTCCGGGGCGACGTCGAGGACAAGCTCAACCGGATACCGCTGAGCTGGATCGACTCCCAACCCCGCGGCGACCTGTTGAGCCGGGTCACCAACGACATCGACAACCTGGCCCAGAGCCTCCAGCAGACCCTGAGCCAGATCCTGAACTCGTCGCTGACCATGGTCGGCGTGTTGATCATGATGGTCACCATCGATCCGCTGTTGGCGGTGGCCACGCTGATCACCGTGCCGCTGTCGATCTTCACCATGAAGGCCATCACCAAGCGGTCCAAGCTGCGGTTCGTGGAGCAGTGGAAGCACACCGGGGCCCTCAACGCCCAGGTCGAAGAGGTGTTCACCGGTCACTCGCTGGTGAAGGTGTTCGGCCGTCAAGACGACGTCGAAGCTCGGTTCAACGCCAAGAACGACGAGCTGTTCGGTGCCGCCTTCGGAGCCCAGTTCATCTCGGGGATCATCCAGCCGGCGATGATGTTCTTCGGCAACTTGAACTACGTGGCCATCGCCCTGCTCGGCGGCCTGCGCGTGTCATCGGGTCAGATGTCGATCGGTGACATCCAGGCCTTCATCCAGTACTCCCGGTCCTTCAGCCAGCCCCTCACCCACCTGGCGTCGATGATCAACGTGATGCAGTCGGGTATCGCCTCGGCCGAGCGGGTCTTCGAACTGCTCGACGCCCCCGAGGAACACGACGAGGCGGTGGTGGATCTCGGAGGCCGAGAGGTAGGCGGCCTGGTCGAGTTCCGTGACATCGCCTTCTCCTACGACCAGGCCAAGCCGTTGATCGAGGACCTCTCGCTGCGGGCCGAGCCCGGTCACACCGTGGCCATCGTCGGTCCCACCGGTGCCGGCAAGACCACCCTGGTCAACCTGTTGATGCGCTTCTACGACCTCGACGCCGGGGCCATAACCATCGACGGTGTGGACATCTCGCAGATGGCCCGTGCCGACCTCCGTTCCAGCATGGGGATGGTCCTCCAGGACACGTGGCTGTTCGGTGGAACCATTCGGGACAACATCGCCTACGGCAACCTCGATGCCACCGAGGACGAGGTGCTGGCCGCGGCACGAGCCGCCTACGTGGACCGCTTCGTCCACTCGCTGCCCGACGGCTACGACACCGTCATCGACGAGGAGGGCTCGTCGGTCAGCGCCGGAGAGAAGCAGCTCCTCACCATCGCCCGGGCGTTCCTGGCCAACCCGCGGATCTTGATCCTCGACGAGGCCACCAGTTCGGTGGATACCCGCACCGAGGTGTTGATCCAGCGGGCCATGGCGGCCTTGCGCAGCGACCGGACCAGCTTCGTGATCGCCCACCGGTTGTCCACCATTCGTGATGCCGACACGATCCTGGTGATGGAGGCTGGTCGAATCGTGGAGCAGGGCTCCCACGACGAACTGCTGGCCGCGGATGGCGCTTACGCCCGGTTGTACAACGCCCAGTTCGAAGCGCCGGCGGTGGAGTTGGACACCGACGTGGCCTGACGTCGGTCAGTACCGGTCGGGCACGAACCTCTGGCGCTTGTGGGGAGGGCGGTCGTGATCGTCGGCCTGTCTCTCCGGTAGCGACAAGGGCGCCGAGGTCACGTCCTCGTAGGGCACCTGGTCCAAAAGGTGACTGATGCAGTTGAGCCGTGCCCGGCGCTTGTCGTCGGCTTCGACCACCCACCACGGCGACAGGTCGCTGTCGGTGTGGTCGAACATGGTGTCCTTGGCCCGCGAGTAGTCGGCCCAGCGAGCGCGGGACTCGAGGTCCATGGGGCTCAGCTTCCACCGCTTGGCCGGGTTGTTGATCCGCTCCAGGAACCGTCGTTCCTGTTCTTCGTCGCTGACCGAGAACCAGTACTTGACCAGGATGATCCCCGATCGGATCAGCATCTGCTCGAACTCGGGGCACGAGCGTAGGAACTCCTGGTATTCGGCTTCGGTGCAAAACCCCATCACCCGTTCGACCCCGGCTCGGTTGTACCAACTGCGGTCGAACAGCACCACCTCTCCGGCGGCGGGTAGCTCGGCCACGTAGCGCTGGAAGTACCACTGCGACCGTTCTCGCTCGGTGGGGGTGCCGAGGGCCACGACCCTGACCACCCTGGGGTTGGTCCGGTGGGTGATCCGCTTGATGGCGCCTCCCTTGCCGGCAGCATCACGGCCCTCGAACAGGACGCAGACCCGGAGCCCTCGGCGCGAACCCACTCTTGGAGCTTCACCAGCTCCCGCTGGAGGCGGGTGAGCTCCTTGTCGTACCAGGCTGACTCGATCCAGCCCTTCTTGTCGAGCGGCGCGCCAGCGGACATGACTTGCTCCTATGTCGAGCGGAGACCGCGACGCTAGAGGACTCAGGACGGTTGGGCCTGCGCTCTCACCTCGTCCATGTCGAGGCCGCGGACCTGGGAGATCAGGTCTTCCAGCGCCGCCGCGGGCAGGGCTCCGGACTGACGAAACACCAAGATCCCGTCACGAAAGGCCATCAGGGTGGGGATGGATTGGATCGAAGCCATGCCCGCCAGTTCGGGCTCGGCTTCGGTATCGATCTTGGCGAAGGTGATGTCGGGGTGGTTGGTGGCCGATGCCTCGAACACGGGGGCGAACATGCGGCACGGCCCGCACCACTCGGCCCACCAGTCGATGAGCACTATGCCTTCGCCCTCGATGGCGTCCTGGAAGTTGGCGGCGGTCAGTTCCACGGTCATATCTGCTCCTCGAGTGGACGTGAGAGCCAGGGTATCGATACCCCATGGGGTACACAACCCGTTGCTGTGCCCACGTTCGGGGCTTCTACCGTCAGGACGGGCAGGTGGAGGGGGGTACCGGCTTTCCCTCGAAACGGTCGGTCAGCCACGTGAGGGCATCGAGGTAGGCAGGCGGGGCCGCACCGGTGTGAGAGCCCTCGGCCACCACCCGTCGTTCCACGGCCTGACCGGTGGCACACATGCGGCTGAGGAGGATGGCGCTGAGGGTGGCCGGCACCACCTGGTCTACCTCTGAGTGGATGATGAGGACCGGGTCGTCGGTGACCACCGAACCCGGGTTGTTGTCGGCGGCCAGCTTCTTCCACTCGGGTGTGGCGGGCCCGTCCGCCTTGATGAGCGGGCCGTCCTCGTTGGCAGAGAACGAACCCATCACATCGCTCACGCACCCCGTGTCCACATTGTCCAGGGCGTCGATGCCGGCCGGGGTGAGCAGCGTGGACAGGTCGGCATCGGGATAGGACTGCTTTATCCCCGCCATCATCATGAAGGCGAAGCCCGACAGGGCCGGGATGTTGGGTGCCGCCGACAGGATCACGTCCAGCTCCGTGGCCGGAGCACCGGCGAAGGTGCCGACCACATCGAGGTCGGGTGCCCACTCGGGGGCCACCTCGTTGGCCCACAGGGCACCGTGTCCGCCCTGGGAGTAGCCGGCGATGGCGAGCTGGGATCCGGCGTCGGCACCAGGCAGAGCGCGGGCGGCCACGATGGCGTCGATCACGCTGCGACCTTCGCTGGGACCGACAAGGTACGGGTGGCGACCGGGGGTGCCGAGTCCCTCGTAGTCCGACATCGCCACCAGCCATCCGTTCTCGATGGGGCCGCCCATCAACAACAGTTCGGACCCGGGGTCCTTGGACGGAGCGCACTCATCGGCGATGCCGGTGGTGCCGTGGGCGATGGTCAACATCGGCCGCCCGTCACCGGTGGCCGGTACCTCCGGGACCAGGGCGGTTCCCGAGACGGCGATCGGGTCGCCAGCCAAGGACTTCGACAGGTAGAGGATTCGGAACGTGGTGGCCCCTTCGACCACCGACGGGCTCACCTCCTGGTAGCGCAGGAGCGTTCCGTGGGGAGAGGTGGGGAGGGGGTCGGGCACGGCGTAGAAGTCCCCGTCGCTGAACTCGACGGGGCCGGTCTCTGGCGGAGTCGTGGTGGGCTCGGTCGTCGTCACCTTTGAGTCGCCAGTCGGTGAGGCGGTCTTGGTGCTGTCATCGCTGCACCCGGCTAGGACCGGCGCGCTGACCAAGGCGGCGGTCAGAGCGATGCTGATGATCGACGGTCGGCCTTGGCGTGATCTCCGGTGCATGGAGGCTCCTGTTGGTCACCGTGCCAACTTCGTGCAGGCACCGTGCAGAAACCTAGCGGCCCTCGGGTGCACCTAACCCAGCGCCACCAACTCGTCGAAGGACTCTCGCAGGCAACGCAGCAAGAGTTCGGGATCGGGAACCGCGTCCCTGTCCGTGTTCAGGCCGATGTGGCAGGTGTCGCCATAGGACATGAGGGCCACGTTGGCGGCAGTGCCGAGGGTGGGGGCAAACGGGTAGAACGCTTCCAGGCGGGCTCCCGACACGTAGACGTGGTCGGTGAAGCCCGGGACGTTGGTGGCCACCACGTCCACGTGCTTGAGCATGGCCCCCACGAACCCGACCGGCAACATGTTGAGCGCGGCAGCGACCTGGTTGCTGAACTGGAGCGAAGGCTCGCGACGTTCGGCCCGGCACGCCGCTCCGATCTGGCGCATCCGGTGCTCGGGGTCGGCGCCGCACACGGGAAGGTCGAAGCGGACCAGGGAGATGTGGTTGCCGCCAGGGCCGTCGTCGTCCAACCTCAGACTCACCGGCATGGTGAAGCGCAACGTGTTGGTCAGTACGAGGTGACGGTCGTGGTAGAGGCGGAACCCTCCGGCCACGCCAGCCATGAAGGCATCGTTGAGGCTCCCGTCCACGCGGGCCGCGGCCGCTCGCAACGGGTGCAGCGGGACGTCGAGGTGGTGGAAGTTGCGATCCAAGCCCCGTCTGGTCATCAACGACGATCGGGTGGCGACGACGGGACGCACCAGGCGGTAGAGGGAACCGGCGGTGCGAGCAACCTCCTGGGCGGTGCCGATGGGGTTGGTGATCGACGAGGCGATGGTGGCCGGAGCGTGCAACGCCACCATCTTCCCGGCATCGGCGATGCGGGCCAGGTCGTGACCGACCGCCTCGGCTAGATCGGCCATGCCTCCGTGGCGTCCCGGCAGCGGTGCGGGCGGCAGGTCCATCTCGACGGGGGTGCGATCGAGGTCGACAACGTGGCCGGCGATCTGGATTCCCCCGATGCCATCGGTGAGGGCGTGATGCACCTTTAGCACCAGCGCGGTTCGACCCCCGGCTAGCCCGTCGAGCAGGGTTATCTCCCACGGCGGGTGGTCGAGGTCGAAGGCCACCTCCTCGATGTTGTGGATCAGTGACAGCACCTGGGCTAGGTCGCTGCCTTCGTCCATCTTCACCCGATTCAGGTGGCGGTCGAGATCGAAGTCCGGGTCGGTGATCCAGCGGGGAGACGCCAGGTTGAACGGAGATGGGGCGATTCGCTGACGGAACGAGGGGACCAGGCGGGTGGCCCGGTCGACCCTGCGGCGGAGGTGGTCCCAGTCCGGTGACCGATCCAGCACCGCGATGGCCACGATGGTGGAGCGCAACACCCGGTCTCGCTCCATACGGAAAGCGAAGGCGTCGGCGTCGCTCACATGGGGCTCGGCCGCAACCCGAGGCGGGGAGGGAGTCATTCCTTCGATGGTGGTCCACATTCGGTTCTGGGCCTAGGGACCTTGTGCTCGTTGGTGCGGCCCCTGGGTCGATGCCGCGCATCGGGGTCATCTCTAGAAGTGATCGGGACCTTGTGCTCTATTTCTCCAGCCGTTACGGAATAAATCTGGTCACCGGAGGAACCGGACAGATCAAGGAGGATCGCCAATGTCCACCGACACCCTTTCCAATGCGCCCACTTCGGCGCCACCACCCACCAGCAGTCCCCAAGACAAGCGAGACAACTGGGTGGTGGTGGCAGTGGCCATCGCCGCCTTCAGCATGGTCGCGGCCATCGTGGCCGTCGGCATCGGCATCTCCAAGTCCGGTGACGGCGGTGGTGGCGGCGGTGGGGCGTCCAGCGGCCCCGTCACCATCGACGTCGAACTGGGCGACCTCTACATCAAGCCCGGCAAGATCGAGGTACCGGCCGGTGCCGAGATCACCTTCAAGGTGACCAACAAGGGCGCCATGCCCCACGACTTCACCGTGAACGGAGAGATCGGCACCAAGATGCTCGACCCCGGTGCCAGCGAGACCATCGTGGTCCCAGGGCTCCAGGCCGACACCCTGGCTTGGTGCACGGTCGCCGGTCACCGTGATGCCGGCATGGAAGCCGCTATCACCGTCACCGGCGGCTCCGGAGGTGGAGGTGGCGGCGGCACCGCAGGTAGCGCCGAAGAGGCCGCGGCCACCGGCGCCGAGATCGACTTCGCCGCAACCCCAGCCGCCGACTGGAAGCCGTTCGACAACAAGCTCCAGCCCGCCCCCGGAGGCACCGAGCACAAGATCGAGATGTCGGCCGAGGAGACGGTCTTGGAGGTCGCCCCTGGCGTCACCCAGGAGATGTGGACCTTCAACAAGCAGTTCCCCGGACCCGTGCTGCGAGGCAAGGTGGGTGACATCTTCACCATCACCCTCACCAACAACGGCAAGATGGGTCACTCGGTCGACTTCCACGCATCGAAGGTGGCCTGGAACGACGAGATGCGCACCATCGAGCCGGGCGAGAGCCTGGTGTACCAGTACGAGGCCAAGCACGCCGGCATGTGGATGTACCACTGCGGGACGTCACCGGCCCTGCACCACATCGGCAACGGCATGTTCGGCGGGATCATCATCGATCCGCCCAACCTGCCCCCCGTCGACGCCGAGTACATCTTCGTCCAGTCAGAGCTCTACACCGGCCCCATGGACGGGCCTGGAGACCTGAAGAAGATGCAGAACGAGGCCTGGGACGCCGTGGTCTTCAACGGCTACGTGAACCAGTACGCCACCGCCGAGTCCTACATCCGGGTCGAGCCCGGCCAGCGGATCCGGGCTTGGGTCCTCGACGCCGGTCCCAGTGAGAACAGCGCCTTCCACATCGTGGGAACCATCTTCGACACGGTGTTCAAGGAGGGCACGCTCCTGCTGAGTCCCGACGGCCGCCAGGGCGGAGCGCAGGCCCTGGACCTGCAACCGTCACAGGGTGGGTACGTGGAGTTCACCTTCGACGAGGCTGGCCTGTACCTGATCGTCACCCACAAGTTCGCCAACGTCGGCAAGGGTGCCCTGGGCATCTTCCAGGCCGGTGACGTGGAGGCCACCGGGGGCGGTCACTGAGTTCGGTTTCTCCCACTGACTCACCTCCCCCAAGCGGAGGGCCGGCCTTCGGGCCGGCCCTCCGCCGCGTTCGGGGAGCCGCCCCTACGCTGCGATCATGACCGAACCGGTGCGCAGTTCCAGTGGTGAGCCATGGTGGAAGTCGACCGTCATCTACCAGATCTACCCACGATCCTTCGCCGACTCCAACGGCGACGGCCTGGGTGACCTCCAAGGTGTGATCGACCACCTCGACCACATCGTCGACCTGGGGGTGGGCACCATCTGGCTGAGCCCGTTCTTCTCCAGTCCCCAAGAGGACTACGGCTACGACATCTCCGACTACTGCGATGTCGCCCCCGAGTACGGCACCCTCGACACCGCCCAGCGCCTCATCGACGAAGCCCACGAGCGAGGCCTGCGGGTCATGCTCGACCTGGTCATCAACCACACGTCGGACCAACACCCGTGGTTCGCCCAGAGCCGGGCCAGCCGCTCCAACGACAAGTCGGACTGGTACATCTGGCGTGACGGTCGCGGAAAGGGTGGGCGCAAACCGCCCAACAACTGGCGCTCGGTGATGGAGGTCAAGACGGCGTGGCAGTGGGGCCCCGATCGTCAGCAGTGGTACCTGGCCACCTTCTTGCCGTTCCAGCCCGACCTGAACCTGCGCAACCCTGAGGTCAAGGAGGCGGCATTCGACGCCGTGCGATTCTGGCTGGGAAGAGGGGTCGACGGCTTCCGGCTCGACATCTTCGGCTATGTCATGAAGGACCGCCACTTCCGGGACAACCCGTTCAAGCCGGTGGTCGACGGCAACCAGACCCGGCTGTGGCAGCGCCCGTTCACCGAGAACACCGAGGACAACTTCGGCTTCGCCCGCGAGCTGAGGGCCGTGGTCGACGAGTTCGCCGACGGCGATGGCGTCGAACGGGTGCTGCTCGGTGAGGTGTTCGGAACCCCCGACACGCTGCGCCGGTACCTGGGCGATGGTGACGGCCTCCACCTGGTGTTCCTGTTCGACTTCTTGGCCTACAGCTACGACGCCGACTTCTTCCGGTCCCGTATCGAGGCCTACGAGAAGGAGTTCCCGCCGCCGCTCCAACCCACCTACGTCCTGGAGAACCACGACCGCAGCCGCTTGATCGACCGGGTCGGAGGAGACGAGGCCAAGGCCCGCACCCTCGCTGTGTTGTTGTGCACGCTGCGAGGTGTGCCCACCATCTACCAGGGCCAGGAGATCGCCATGGCCAACACGCCGATGCGGCTACGAGAGGCTCGGGATCCCATCGCCCGGTCGTTCTTCTGGTGGGTTCCCGAAGCCGTTCTCCAACGGTTGCCCGAACGGCTCAACCGCGACGAGGTCCGCACCCCCATGCAGTGGAGCGGTGAGGCCAACGCTGGCTTCACCACCGCCGAGGCCGTGCCGTGGCTGCCGGTGCACCCGGGCTATCGGGCCAGCAACGTGGCCGCCCAGGACGAGGTCGAGGGGTCGATGCTGGAGCTCTACCGGGCTCTGTTGGCGTTGCGCGCCGAACGCCCGAGCCTGCACGCTGGAACCCTGTCGCTGCGGCATGCGGACCCGGCGTGGCCCGACGTTTTGGTCTACGAGCGAAACGACGAGCTCGAGGTGACGGTGGTGGCCATCAACTTCGGGGCCGTGGCCGCAACGGTGCCGATCCCGGTGGGGAGCCAGGTGCTGTGTGCCACCGACCCAGCCGTGGTGGTGTCGGCTGGGAGCGTTCACATCCCTGGCCATTGTGCCGTGGTCCTGGATCCGAAACAGTCGTGAGGGAGACGGAGGTGGAAGATGACTGACATCGAGGTCGTCGATCCGAGCACCGAGGAGCCCTTTGCGTCCGTGGTCGACGTGGAGGTGGCGGGCGCTTCTGCCGCAGTCGACTCCGCCGCCGCAGCCTTTCCCGAATGGAGCGACACCGCTCCTCGGGTTCGTTCCACAGTTTTGCGCCGGGCCTTCGAGTTGATGGTCGAGCGCAGCGACGAGCTGGCCGAGACCATCGTCCGGGAGAACGGCAAACCCATCGCCGAGGCTCGGGGTGAGGTGGCCTACGCCGCTGAGTTCTTCCGCTGGTTCTCCGAGGAAGCGGTTCGTCTCCACGGTTCGGTCGTACGGGCCCCGGGCGGCGGTGGCCACCAGGTGGTCATGCTGCAACCGGTGGGGGTCAGCTACCTGATCACCCCGTGGAACTTCCCGGCCGCCATGCTCACCCGGAAGGTGGGGCCGGCCCTGGCCGCCGGCTGCACGGTGGTGGCCAAGCCTGCCGCTCAGACGCCGTTGACCGCGGTGGCGTTGGAGGCCATTCTGCACCAGGCTCTCGACGAGGTCGGTGCCCCCTCGGGCGTGGTCAACCTGATCCCCACCGTCGATGCCCGGGGTGTCACCGCCGCGGTGCTGGGCGATCCAAGAGTGCGCAAGCTCTCCTTCACCGGCTCGACCGAGGTGGGCCGGGTGTTGTTGGCCCAGGCAGCCCAGAGGGTGGTGAACTGCTCGATGGAGCTGGGAGGTAACGCGCCGTTCTTGGTCTTCGCCGATGCCGACTTGGACCTGGCCGTCGAGGGGGCGATGGTGGCCAAGCTTCGTCACAACGGCGAGACCTGCACGGCCGCCAACCGGTTCCTGGTGGAAGCCCCGGTGGCCGGCGAGTTCGCCCGTCGCCTGGCGGTGGCCATGGGCTCGTTGCCCGTGGGGCCGGGTCTGGATCCGGCCACCCGTCTCGGCCCGCTGATCGACGAGGCCGGCCGAGCCAAGGTGGAACGCCTGGTGCAAGCCGGTGTCGATGGCGGGGCCCGGGTGCTCACCGGCGGCGGTAGACCGGCTCACCTTCGACGCGGGTGGTACCACGAGGCCACGGTGCTGTCGGAGGTGCCGGCGGATTCGCCTCTGCTGTCTGAAGAGGTGTTCGGTCCGGTGGCATCGATCAGCCCGTTCGAACCGGGTGAGGATGTGGTGGCCCGAGCCAACGGCGTGGAGCACGGTCTCATTGCCTACGTCTTCACCGGCGACCTCGGGCGGGGGATGGCGGTGGCCGAACAACTCGAGGCCGGCATGGTCGGGATCAACAAGGGCGTGGTGTCGGATCCTGCTGCTCCTTTCGGTGGGGTCAAGCAGTCCGGGCTCGGCCGTGAAGGTGGCCATGAGGGGCTGTTGGCCTACACGGAGACCAAGTACGTCGCCGTCGACTGGGGCTGACACCCCAGTGTGACGTCAGTCATATGGGCTGGTGACAGACGGCCCCCGGCGTTTTCCGGTCTGCTTGTATCGTCGTTCACATGAATGCGGGACGATCGCTACGTCGGCTGGGTTTGATGGTTGCGGTTCTGGTCGCCTCGGTTGTGCTCATCTCCTGTGGGGACGACGGGAGCGGCGATGGTTCCCTATCCCTGGCCGGAGTAGTTCGCACTCCGGCATTGGATGTCTCGACCGTGACGTTGCCCAACGCCTCCGATCCGGCCACGCCGGTCACCATGAAGGCCGATGCGGGCGGGTTGATGCTGGTGTATTTCGGCTACACCTCCTGCCCCGACATCTGCCCCACCACCATGAGCGACATGAGCGTCGCCATGGGTGACCTGAGCGATGAACGAGCTGAGCGCGTCTCCGTCGCCATGGTCACCGTCGATCCCGACCGCGACAGTGGCGAGGTGCTCGACGCCTACCTCGGGCACTTCTTCGAGCGGACCGTGAGCCTCCGCACCGAGGATCCCGCCGAGCTTCTGGACGCCACGAACGCCTTCGGGGTGCAGTTCGAGGTGGCCGACCACCAAGCAGGTGACGACGCCTACGAGGTGTCGCACACCGCGGTCACCTACGTGGTCGACGACACCGGGACGGTGGTCGTCGAGTGGCCCTTCGGGTTCGAGAGCGCCGACATGACCGCTGATCTGAACGCCATCTTCGACCGGGCCGACGCGGCCTGACCAAGACCTCCCCAAATAAGCATCAACCAGGAGAGACACCCATGAACGTCAAGTCCCGCATCACCACCGGTTCCGCCGCAGTTCTGCTGGGGGCCGGTCTCCTGCTCGCTGGCTGTGGCAGCGACGACAACGCCTCCGACGACACGACCACCACCGTGGCCGAGGCCACCACCACCACCACCACCGAAGCGGCCACCACCACCGCTCCGGCCGGTGAGTTGACCATCGACGGGGCCTGGGCCCGGACATCGCCATCGGCTACCACCAAGGGCGCGATCTACCTCCAGATCAACAACGGCACTGACACCGATGATGCGTTGCTCGATGCATCGGTAGACGCCGCGGTGGCCGGCAAGGTCGAGATCCACGAGACCAAGATGGCCGGGGGTGACACCACGGGCGGCGGCATGATGGAGATGGCCGAGGTCGACGAGATCCCGGTACCGGCCGGTGAGACCGTCAGCCTCGAACCGGGTGGCTTCCACATCATGCTGATGGATCTGGTCGCACCGTTGGAGACAGGGTCGACCATCGAGGTGACCCTCACCTTCGAGAACGCCGGCGAGGTCGTGGTGGAGGCCGAGGTCCGTGACACCGCACCCTGAGACCAGGTCGTCGCGTCGGTGGCTGGTCGCCGCGGTCATCGTGACCGTGGTGGCCGCCGTCGGCGTGGTGGTGGGCATCACCATGATCCAGGGCGGCGAACGTGAACCCCAGACCATCGAGATCGTGGTTCCCAAGGGCACCAACGATCGGCTCAAGGCCCGGGAGAAGGTGGCGGTGATGCCGTCCCGATTGGAGTTCACCGTGGGCGACTACATCCGGATCCGCAACGAGGACGTGGTCCGCCATTCGGTCGGTCCGTACCTGGTCGACGCCGGTGAGGAGTTGTTCCTCCGCTACGGCAAGGCCGGTACCTACGAGGGCTATTGCCCGGTGACCGAGGACCAGCGCTACCTGATCGTGGTGAAGGACCCATGAGTGCCTCGACTCGGCCCAAGGCCTCGACTTTCAGCGCCGTGGTGGTCGTGGTCGTTTCGCTACTGGGCATGTCGCTTCTGGCTGCATGTGGCGGCGGGGGTGGTGGTACCGACTACGCGGTGGCCGACCTGAGAACCGGAGAGCCGGTGTCGGTCGCCGATCTGGCTGGCGAACCGGTCCTGCTGGTGAGTTGGGCCACGTGGTGTCGTGAGTGCGACGAGGAGTTGGCCGGGCTTCAGGAGTTCGCCGAGTCGGATTCCGCCGACGGGATCCGGATCGTGGCGGTCAACCTCGACGCCGCCGACGTGGAAGACGAGATCGACGCCAAGATCGCCAAGCACGGCCTCGAAGTCGAGCTGTGGCGAGACCGGCGCAACGAGTTCAAGCGCACGTTCAGCGCCCTGGGAGTCCCGACCACGGTGTTGTTGGACCCCGAGGGAGAGGTGGTCGGCACCTTCCCGGGTGCTATCGACTTCGATGACGAAGAAGTTTTGGCCGCGCTCGACGAGGTGCGAGCCTGATGCTGTTGTCCGTAGCGGCAGATCGGGTGCAGGACGGCTCCCTCTTGGTGGCCGCGGCCATCGCCTTCGCCGCCGGCGTGGTTTCGTTCCTGTCGCCGTGCGTGCTCCCGTTGGTGCCGGCATACCTCTCCTATACAACGGGGATGTCGGCGGCCGAGATGTGTGGCAGCGCTGAGGCCCCTCGTACCGGTGACGCGATTCGTCGGGTCCTGCTCGGCACGTTGGGCTTCGTGGCCGGTACCGCGTTGGTGTTCGTGTCCTTCGGTGCGCTGTTCGGGAGCTTCGGCGATGCCATGGCCCGTCACGCCGTCGGGCTCAGCCAGATCTTCGGCGTGGTTACGATCATCTTGGGGTTGCTGCTGGCCGGCGTGCTCAGCCGGGTGTCGTTCCTCAACCGCGACGTCCGCATCCACAAGTTGCCGGGTAAGGGCCTGTGGGCCGCGCCGCTGCTCGGGGTCACCTTCGCGCTGGGTTGGACCCCGTGCATCGGACCGACCCTCGGCGTGGTGTTGGGACTGGCCGCTTCGAGTGATCAGGCCTCGGCGGCCCGGGGTGCCGCGTTGTCGTCCATCTACTGCTTGGGTCTGGGCCTGCCGCTGCTCATCACCGGCCTCGCCTTCGACCGGGCCATGTCGGCCTTTGCCGTGGTGAAGCGTCACTACCAGGGGATCATGCAGGTGAGCGGCGGGATGCTGGTGGTGCTCGGGGTCCTCCAGGTGACCGGGGTGTGGGCCCAGTGGATGGGTGAGCTCCAGACCCGATTCGGCGGGGCGTCCCTTCCTCTCTGACCAGCCGGCCCGACCGCCGGGGGCGCGTTATCGGTACGTAGAACGCGCGGTGTCGGGTCGGTATGGTCGCATTGGGAGCGGGGGAGGAGTCGAAACGTCATGACAACCAGCAGAACCTCTGACGGGCGAGTCAGGGAGAGTCATCGCCAGACCCGAACCACCTTGCGATTGTCTCTGGCCTTCCTGGTGGTGGCGGCGGCCGCGGCAGCGTCAGGTCAGGAACGGTGGATGCCCCTTCACTTGGTGCTGGCCGGCGGGGTGGGCCAAGCCATCAGCGGGGTCACGTTGATGCTGACAGTGACCTGGTCGGCAGCACCGGCCCCAGCGGGGTGGGCGGTCATGGCGCAACGGTCTCTGTTGGTGGTCGGGGCGGTCGGAGTGGTGGCCGGCCGAGAGCTGGAGCTGGCCACGGCTATCACGGCTGGAGCCGGGGTGGCCTACCTGGTCGGGCTGGCGCTGCTCGCCTACCTGTTGGTGTCGACGGTAGCCCTCGGGTCAGAGCGCCGCTTCGATGTGGCCGTAGGCGGATACGTGGCCGCGCTGGTGCTGGCGGTGGCCGCCATCGGGGTCGGGGTGTACATGGTGAGCGACGGGGCCCGTCCCGAGTTGCGGGCCGCCCATGCCACGCTCAACTTGTTGGGGTTCGTGGGACTGGTGATCCTCACCACCCTCCCGTTCTTCGGTTCGACGGTGGGACGGAGCCGCATGAGCCACCGGGTCACCTCGGCCCGGCTCGGTTCGGTCCTGGGCTTCCAGGTGGTGGCGGTGGTGGTCGCGGCGGCGGGGATAGTTCTCGAACGGACGATGATCCTGTTCGTGGCCCTCGGTGCGTACGGCTATGGGATCCTGATGCTGCTGGCGTTCATGCCGGTCGTGACCAGGCGCCAGTTCGATTGGGCCGGACCTCGGATCCTGGCCCTGTGGATCGGTCCGCTGTGGATGTCGACCGCGGTGCTGGCCACCGCCTATGAGGCAGAGCGCTACGACCGGCTGCCATTCACCGGCAACTGGTTGCTGGTGCTGGTGGTGGGAGGCTTCATCCAGATCGTGTGGGGAGCCTTGGCCTACCTGTTGCCCATGCTGCGCGGTGGTGGTCATCAGAAGTTGAGCGAGGGGTTTGCCGCCACTCGATCCTGGCTCGGTCTGGGCGCGGTCAATGTGGCGGCGCTGGGCTTGGTGTTCGAGATCCACGAGGTGGCGGCGGTGGCATTGGCCCTGCTGTTGGCCGATTCGGCGTGGCGCACGGCCCGCGTGGGCTTGAAGCGCCTCGAACGCCCCCGCGACCCGCACCTACTTGACCAGGCGGTCAAGAGCTAATAGCAATCCACCTGCACCGCAGGGGTGGTGTGCTGTCACGCAGGGGAGCTATCCGATGACCATCACCGATCCGTCCACGGTCGAGCCATCCAACACCGACGACGTCGTGGACGAGCTCCGCGCCTTCCTGGAGGACAACTGGGACCCGGCGCTGACCGTGCGGGAGTGGTGGAGCCGCCTGGGGTTGGCGGGTTGGTCGGCCCCGGGACTTCCGGTCAACGCCTACGGGCGCGGCCTGGCCCGTAACGACGCCGTGCGGGTGCAGTCCGAGATCGGTGCCTTCGGGGCTTTGAGCGCCCCCGGTGGCCTTGGCCTCCTCCTGGCAGCGCCCACCATCGCCACCCACGGCAGCCAGGAACAGATCGATACCTACGTGCGGGCCATCGTCACCGGCGAGGCGGCGTGGTGTCAGCTCTTCAGCGAGCCGGGAGCCGGGTCGGACCTGGCCGGGCTCACGTGCCGAGCCGACCGCGACGGCGATGAGTGGATCGTCAACGGCCAGAAGGTGTGGACCTCGCTCGGGCACGTGGCCGACATGGGGATGCTCATCGCCCGGAGCGATGTCGAGGTGCCCAAGCACCAGGGCATCACCTGGTTCTCCATCGACATGCACCAGCCCGGAATCGAGGTCCGGCCCCTCGTCGAGATGACCGGTCATGCCATGTTCAACGAGGTGTTCCTGACCGATGCCCGGGTCCCCGACTCCGCCATCATCGGTGGGCGCAACAACGGGTGGGCCGTCACCAACACCACCCTCATGCACGAGCGGTCCGGACTCGGTGCCGGGGGCGGGTCGGCGGCCGGGGGGATGGCCATGCCCGGCACCGTCGCCGGGCACCTCGACCGCCCGTGCTCTGACTTCGTGGCGGCACCGGTGCCCTCCGGCAAGGGGACCTCCAAGGCCGGTCCTCGCCGGGCCGCACCTGGGCTGGCCGGCGGGGCGAAGCTCCTCATGGACCTGGCCCGAGGCAACGGCACCAACACCGACCCGACCATCCGACAGGACCTGGTCCGGTTGCACACCCTGGGTGAGATCGCCCGCTTCAGCAACCTGCGGGCCAAGGCGGCCAAGAAAGCCGGTGTCGACCTGCCCGGCATGGCCAACCTCGCCAAGCTGTCCATGAGCGACATGACCAGGCTCAGCCGCGATCTGTCTCTGCGGATCGTGGGCCCGTCGGGAATGCTTCACAGCTACAAGGGTGGCGCTGAGGCCGCGGCCATCACCGAGGCCACCGGGAACCCGTTCCTGCCCATGGTCACCGGCATGGCTCTGTGGGCCCAGGCCCCGCCCATCTACGGCGGCACCGATCAGATCCAGCGCAACATCATCTCCGAACGGGTTCTGGGGCTGCCCAAGGAGCCCGGCAACGAGAAGACGGCCCCGTTCAAAGACCTGCCTCGCAACCAGTAGCGCTCAGCGGTCGGTCCGAGCTCACTCAGCAAGGTCGAGCAGGCCACGGATGTCATCGGCGCTGAGCGGTCCCGACAGGGCCCCGTCCTCGCCGTCAAGTACACGGGAGAACAGGTCGGACTTGCGGGCCTTTAGCTCCATCACCTTCTCCTCGATGGTCCCGCTGGACACGTAGCGGTACACCACCACCGGGTTGGTCTGGCCCATGCGGTGAGCTCGGTCTACGGCTTGGGTCTCTACCGCGGGGTTCCACCACGGGTCGAGCACGAAGCAGTAGTCCGCCTCGGTGAGGTTCAGCCCGAATCCGCCGGCTTTGAGGCTGATGACGAACACGGGCACATCGCCGTCTTTGAACGCGGCGATGGCCTCGGCTCGCTTGCGGGTACGCCCGTCCAGGTAGCTGTGGTCGATGGCTGCTTCGTCCAGACGGGACCGAACTCGGGCCAAGAAGCCGGTGAACTGGCTGAACACCAGTGCCTTGTGGCCCTCGGCAACCACCTGGGTGAGGTCGTCGATGAGCCGGTCGAGCTTGGCTGATCCGACGGAGTCGTGGCTGTCGTCTACCAGGGCCGGATCCAAGGCGAGTTGGCGCAGCAGAGTAAGAGAGGTGAGGATCTCGAAACGGTTTCGCTGCACGTCGTCGACCAGGCCCAGCACCTTCTTGCGGACGCGCTGGAGCTGGGCCTGGTAAAGGCGTGCGTGGCGAGGGTTGAGTTCGACCTCGATGGTCTGTTCGATCTTGGGGGGAAGCTCGGCCAGCACCTGGTCCTTGGTGCGGCGCCGCATCAGCGGGGCGATGCGTTGGCGCAGGGTGGCCAGGTGTTCTGCTCCTCGCCCGGCTTCGATCGGAATCCGGTACACGTCGGAGAAGCGCTTGGGATCGGGATAGAGCCCGGGTGCGGTGATCGACAGGAGCGACCACAGGTCCATGAGGCTGTTCTCCAATGGCGTACCGGTGATGGCGATCTTGGTGTTGGCATCCAGCCGGCGCACGCACTGGTAGATCTTGGATGTTCGGTTCTTGACGAACTGTGCCTCGTCCATCAACAACATTTCCCAGGCGAAGTCCTGGTACTGGTCGAACTCCATTCGGAACAACGCGTAGGAGGTGACCACCAGTTGGGCCTCACCCACCGCTTCGTCCAGGGTGGTCCCCCGGCGTTTCTCTGTCTCGGTGATGGTGACCACGCGTAGTTCGGGAGCGAAGTGGCGGGCTTCCCGGTGCCAGTTCTCGACCACGCTGGTGGGGGCGATCACCAGGAACCGGGCCGCACCGTTGGCCTCCAACGCGTGGAGGCAGAGGGCCAGGATCTGGACCGTCTTCCCCAGGCCCATGTCGTCGGCGAGGATTCCGCCCAGACGGTTGCGGTGTAGGAACGCCAACCAGTCGAGACCGTCGCGCTGGTAGTGGCGCAGCTCGGCTTGAAGTCCGGTGGGCACCGAAACGGGCTCAGGTGCCGACAGGGCTCGCATCCGGGCCACGTTTGATTCCCACCGGGCCGATTGGGTCTCCACCACCCCGAACTTCGTGAGCTCATCCCACCAACTGATCTGGAACGGGTTGAGCCGTGCCACTTCGGAGCCGGTGGGGTCAGCCAAGCCCCGAGCTTCCAACAGCAGCTCGCGGAGCTTGGCGAGTTCGGGTCGGTCGAGGCGCAGCCAGCTCCCGCTGGTAAGGAACAGCACCTCCTGCTCTTGAACCAAGGCGGCAAACAGTGACGCAAAATCGACCGCCTCTCCGTCGACGCTTACCTCGATCTGCAGGTCGAACCAGTCCGTGCCGTCCAATGCCGGCCCACCCGGTGGGTTCATGGGCTCGGACACCGACAGTGAGAACAACGGGTCGGCGGTGGCTTCGCTCGGTCGTGGCAACCCGCCGACGACCTCGACGGCCACGGATCCGCGGCTTTCCAACCACGGCACCACCAGGTCGAACACGGCGACGGTGTCGAGTCCCTGCACCGCGATGTCGGCTGGCCGGCCCCGATGGTCCACCAGGTCCTGGCGCAGGTAGGGGTCCAGCGGGGCCGGAAGCGTGACTGGGAGGTCGAGTTGTTTGACGGCCAGGTCCTCGGCGGCCAGGTCTCGGGAGGGGGTGGCGAAACGGTTGGGGGAGTTCAGCGGAAGGTCGGAGACTCGGTCGCCGCGGCGGTAGCGCGCCCTCCAGATCAGGAGCGTGGTGTCTGGGTCTGTCCTTTCGACGATCAACACCAAGCGATCAAAGGTCGGGCCCGCCGTCGCGACCGAACCGTCCGAGGAACCGATCGCGACTTGGCGGGCCAGCACCGGCCGGTACACGTCCAAGAACTCGTCGGACTCTTGGGCGGGCACTACCAGGGGTGGCCCGCCGAACAGGCGGGTGAGATCGGTGTGTAACGGTGCGTCGAGTGGGATGAGCCTGAGGCACTGACCCTCCAGCATGGCCAATCCGTGAGCTGGATTGCCCAGGAACTGGAACCCGCCCGGCGTCAGCTCGACCCGCTCGCCGTCGACGCTCAGGTGGGCTGCCACATCGAGCGACCCGGGCTGGAACTGGTTGGCGACCACGTCCAGGTGCGCGGTGGCAGCGGTGGCCGACAGCGCAGCGCCAGCCGGAAATGCATCGGACTCCAAGAACACGATCCCGGTATCGACGGCTTGACGCAGGTGGAACCACAACGTCGGCCCAAAGCGTTCGAGCGGCACCGGGCCGGGCTCGCTGTAGTAGGTCATTTGGGCGCTGGCGGCCATGGCACCCAGGACCGAGGCCTGATCTGAATTCAGGCGTGGAGTGGATCTGTAGCTTCGGAACACTGCGTACTGGCTCAGGTCGCGCCATGTCGCTCCGGTCTTGACCCACTTGTCGTTCCTGCCGAGGCGCACGGGCCGCACCAACAACATGGGTCCCGTCGTCTGGCCGTGGCGTGCATGGGCGACGGTCAAGACGATCTCCAAGCCGAGGCGAGACTCGTCACCATCGGGAGCGGTGGTGTTGACCAGCCCTGACAGCGCCTGGCGCCAGGTCGAGGCCACCGGAGAGGGCGGGGATTGGCGTTGAGCGGTGAGGATCAGGGCGACCGCGTGCTTGCAGCGATAGCCGACCGGGCAGGAGCATTCGGCCTTCACATCGATTCGGTGACCGACACGCGCCCAGCTCACCGTGGAGTGGTACTGCTCGTAGTTGGACCCTTGGACCACGCCGGTCAGGTATCCGGGTTGGTTCTGGACGACGGTGGCCCGGCTCCGGCTGGCGTAGTTGGTTCCGCGCTGAAAGGTGCGGTCGCCGAACTCGTCCTTGAGGCACTGCGCCAACTCGGAGATGTGAGGGAGGGTCGACATTGGCGGATCAAACGCGGACGTGCCTAGGGCAACGGAAGCCTCGATCCTATTTGCTCGAGCTCCAAGAGGATTTCCTTACGGTTCAGGCCGCCGCCGTAGCCGGTGAGTGAGCCGTCGGCCCCGATTACCCGGTGGCACGGGACGATGATGCTCACCGGGTTGCGGCCGTTGGCCAAGCCCACCGCCCGGGAGGCTCCCGGTTTGCCGAGGTTGCGCGCCATCTCTCCGTAGCTGCGGGTCTGGCCATAGGGGATGGTCAACAACTCGGCCCACACCCGCTTCTGGAACTCGGTCCCCTCGAGGTCGAGCTCGATGTCGAACTCGGTCAGCTCACCGACGAAGTAGGCCTCGAGCTGGGCGATCACGTCTCCGAACCCGGCGGGGTCCTCGATCCAGTCGGCCTGGTCGGCGGGCGGGTGGGCCTGGTCCTGCATGCAGATGTGGGTCAACGCCCGATCGGTGCCGGCCACCGTCAGCGGTCCGATCGGGCTGTGGATCACCCGGAAACGGATCTGGCGAGGTGGAGAAGTAGGTCTGTTGGGTGTCACGGTCGATGGCTCCAGAGGTGGGTGACGGCGTAGGAGCGCCAGGGGCGCCAGGTTTCGGCGTGGGCGGTGAGGGGACCGGCCTTGGTGGGGAGGCCGAGGCAGGCAGCGGTGCGGGTGACCCCGAGGTCGGTGGCGGGAAAGGCATCGGGGTCTCCGAGGCCTCGTAGCGCCACCATCTCACAGGTCCAGGGCCCGATCCCGGCGATCGAGGCGAGCTGATGACGGGAGCGGGCCGGGTCCGATCCGGGGTCGAGGTCGACCTTGCCCTGAGCCAAGGATCGGGCCAAGTCGACCACGGCCCGGGCCCGGGAGCGAGGCATGGCCAACGTGGTGGGATCGAGCTCGGCGAGGACTTCACTGGTGGGGAACAGGTGGGTCAACGAACCGTCGTGATCGGCTATCGAAGAGGCGATGGGGGTGCCGTGGGTCTCGGTCAGGCGTCGGCTGTGGGTGGCGGCCGCTCCGAGGGAGACCTGTTGGCCGATGACCACGCGAATGGCGAGCTCGTGGGGGTCGACGGTGCCGGGGAGGCGTTGGCCGGGTCGGTCGTTCACCACGGTGGTCAAGGCCGGATCTTCGCTGAGGTGGGCGGTGACGGCCTCGGGGTCGGCGTCGAGGTCCAGCAACCGCCGACAACGCGCGATGGCGGTGGTCAGATCCCGGTTGTCGTGGAGGTGGACCTTCAGGGAGACATGACCGCCACCGGGTCGCAACGCCACCAGACCCGGACCATGGGGCAAACGAAGCGTTCGACGGAAGGCGCCCTCGCGCAGCTCCTCCAGCCCCGGCACGGCGTTGGCCGCCAGGTGGTCGAACACCCCGGCGGGGTCGAAAGGTTCCCGGTAGGGGAGGCGAAGCTGGATCTCCCCCACCGTGGGGATGGCGTCGGCCTGAATGGGCCGTCGTCGCATCTCGGTCGGGGTGACGGCGAACACGGACTGCACGGTGTCGTTGAACTGGCGGATACTGGAGAATCCGGCCCCGAACGCGACCTCGCCGAACGGCATGGTGGTGGTCTCGATGAGAACCCGGGCCGTCTGGCTCCGCTGGGCCCGGGCAATCGCCAGCGGACCTGCACCGAGTTCGGACACGAGCAACCGTTCCAGTTGACGCTGGCTGTAGCCCAGCCTCATCGCCAGATCTGGTACCCCGCCCCTGTCGACCACCCCGTCCGCGATCAGTCTCATGGCGCGGGCGACGACATCCTGGCGGGCGTTCCATTCCGGGGAACCAGGTGACGCGTCGGGTCTACAACGCTTGCAGGCCCGGTACCCGGCTCTCTGCGCCGCGGCAGCGGTGGGGAAGAACGTCAGGTTGGTTGGTTTGGGGGTACGGGCCGGACAACTGGGACGGCAGTAGATGCCGGTGGTGTTCACCGCGGTCACGAACCACCCGTCGAAGCGGGCGTCACGGGACTGCACCGCCCGATAGCAACGCTCGAAGTCGTGGAACACCATCCCAGTGTCCCCTGCCCCTCACTCGATAGCTAGCGGAATTCCGACATCCCAGTCTCATACGGCTCTGGGGCAAGATCCCGGGTCGGCTCTGGGGCAAGAACCGGGTGCTCCGCAACCAGGTCTTGCCCCAGAACGAGACGCCAACCGTCCCCGGCCGGTTCTGGGGCGAGAAGGGGTTGTCCAGTCGCCAGTTCTTGCCCTAGAAGCGATGGGCGGTGTGGGTCAGGGCGGTGGTGACGGCGGCTAGCCAGGCGGCGGGGTCCTCCAACTGGGGGTAGTGGCCGGTGTTGGGGATCCAGGTGAGAGTTGCGTCGGGGCGGGTGGAGGCCAGGCGCTCGGCCATCGCGGGCACCGCAATCGGGTCCTCGGGGCCCCAGATCACGTGCAGCGGGGACGGGTGGGTCTCGATCGCCCCGGTGTAGCGGCTCTCGTTGGCCCGTCGGTCCTCGATGTAGCGGATGGTGCGAGGGAGCAGGGCGTCACCACGGTCGTGGCACACCAGTTCGGCGTGGCCCGACATGTCGATCCCGGTGTTGGTTGGCGCGAGGGTGGCCGAGAGGCTTGCGGCCAGCAGTTCGGGCCCCGGACCCGACTCGGCGGCGGCGTCGGGCAGGTCGAGCAACATGAGCTGGCCGGTGGTGAGCTGAGCCATGTCGATGTAGATGCTGCCGTTGGTGACGATGCGGCGGGTCACCGTGACCGGCCAGGAGCCGTCGATGGTCCGGGCCAGCAGCTCTCCCCCACGGTGTCGCCCATGTCGTGGGTGAGCAGAGCGAAGCGTTCGATGCCGAGGCGGGCGAGGACCCCGGCCACCACGTCGGCCTGGAGTTCGATCGAGTACCTCTGGTCGGGCTTGGCCGACAGGCCGAAGCCGAGCAGGTCCATCACCACCACCCGTCGGTTGCGACTCAGCTCGTCGACCACGTGGGCGAAGTCGAACGAGGACGTGGGGAATCCGTGGATGACCACCAACGGCTCGGTCGTCGCCTCGTCGCCGGGAACGTCGACCACGAACACCCGATGGGTGGTCGCTCGGGCGTTCACCTCGATCATGGTGCCGCGGCTCGCCCATCGCTCCAGTTCGGGGTGGGTCCATTCGGTCATCGGTTCTTCCTCCCGGCGGCGCGGTTGGGGGCGGTGGCTTCGACGGGTGTGGGTCCGAGCAGGGCGGTGAGGGCCCCCGACCACGTCAGGTGGACACGACTTGTCGAACGCGAGAGGTCGTGACGGTGCAGATCCCACGACTCGAACCCGGTGATCGAGGCGATGACCGCGGCCCGGTCGGTTTGTTGCGTCGGCGTGAGCGCGGTCAGCTCAGGGGCGAAGTGGGTCTTGACCTGGTCGATCTGGGCGAGGCGGCTAGTTCGCAGGAGGTCGGCCAGTTCCGGGTTGTCGACGGCCCGGGACCGCCCCAGTCGGACGACGGGACCGATCACCTCCCACAGTGCGGCCCGGCCCACGACGAGACGCTCGATACGGGCGTCGAGGGGCCCCTGGCCGATCTCGGGGATCTCGAACAGGTGGGCGTGGCGAGCCAAGAACGTGGTGCTGGCCTCGAGTTGGAGGTCGTCGAGGCGCCCGAAGTTGCGGAACAGCGTGGCCTCGGAGATCCCAGCCCGGGCCACCACCTCGGCAGTGGTGGGGGGTACGTGGCCTTCGCTCAGCAGGTCTACCACCGCCTCGATCACCGCGGCCCGGCCTCGCTGTCGGCGCGCCGTGCGCCCGTCTACCGGCACCGTGTCGGCGGGTTTGGCGGCGGGTGTGGCGGCGGGTGTGGCGGACGGCACGGTCTCGACGATACCAGCCTCGTCCAGATAATGAGAGTGCTACTTGCAAATCTTGGGAGTTCGAGTACCCTGCGTCGTGAGGTCGACAGGGGGTCGGCCCGATGAGGAGTCAGAAATGGGCGACACCCACGAACCTCAGTCCGGCTTCGGTGGTCGCATCGGCCGGACCTTGGCCGACTCCCAGCCTTGGTTCGACGAACCGGCCCATCCCGGGCCCGACGCCCCCAACGTGGTCCTGGTCCTGCTCGACGACACCGGCTTCGCTCAGATGGGCTGCTACGGATCCGACATCGACACCGGCAACATCGACGCCCTGGCCGCGGCCGGCGTTCAGTTCACCAACTTCCACGTGACACCGCTGTGCTCACCCACCCGGGCCTCGCTGCTCACCGGCCGTTCCCAGCACGCGGTGGGGATGCGGACCCTGTCCAACTTCCGAACCGGGTTCCCCAACCAACTGGGTCACATCTCCAACCATGCCGCCACCGTGGCCGAAGTCCTGGGTCAGGCCGGCTACGCCACCTTCTGCGCCGGCAAGTGGCATCTGGCCCCCATGGAACAGGGATCGGCCGCCGGACCCTTCGATCAGTGGCCGCTGGCTCGGGGCTTCAACCGGTTCTACGGGTTCCTCGAGGGTGAAACCGACCAGTTCCACCCCGACCTGGTGTGCGACAACCACCACGTCGAGCCGCCGGCAGGCCCGGCTGACGGCTACCACCTGAGCCAGGACCTGGTCGACCAGCTCCTGCGGATGATCTCGGACTCGACCGCGGTCCGCCCCGACCGCCCCTTCTTCGCCTACCTGCCCTTCGGGGCCACCCACGCCCCCCACCAGGCCCCACCCGAATACCTGGCCAAGTACCGGGGACGCTTCGACGAGGGCTGGGACGTGGTGCGCCAGCGTTGGTTCCAGCGTCAGATCGACGAGGGCGTCATCCCGCCCGACACCGTCCTGTCCCCCCGCAACCCCGGCGTCGAGCCGTGGGACGATCTGACCGACAACCAGCGACGGTTCGCCGCCCGCCTCCAGGAGGCGTTTGCTGCGTTCTTGGACCACACCGACGACCAGATCGGACGCCTGGTCGAAGGGCTGAGGGAGCGTGACCTGCTCGACAACACCATCTTCATCGTGATGGCCGACAACGGCGCCTCCCAGGAGGGCGGCCCCACCGGGGTCATGCACGAGATGAAGTACTTCAACTTCATCGCCGAAGATGTGGACGCCGCGGTGGAACGCCTCGATGAGATCGGTGGACCCCACAGCCACACCAACTATCCGTGGGGTTGGGCCCAGTGCGGGAACACCCCGTTCCGGTGGTACAAGCAGAACACCCATGAGGGTGGGGTCCACGTGCCGCTGGTGGTCCACTGGCCCGCGGGCTTGGACCCGGCTGTGACCGGATCCAAGCGGCCGCAGTTCGTGAACGTGTCCGACATCGTCCCCACCATCTACGAGCTGGTCGGCGTCACCCCGCCCGACGTCTACCGCGGGCTCCAGCAGATGCCCGTGACCGGACGTTCCTTCGCCACCGTGTTGAGCGACCCCGATGCACCGGCCACCAACACCGTCCAGTACTTCGAGATGATGGGCAGCCGGGCCCTGGTGGCGGGCGAATGGAAGGCGGTGTGTCGCCACACCCAAGGGGCCGACTTCGACACCGAGCCGTGGGAGCTCTACCACCTGTCTCAGGACTGGTCGGAGACCAACGACCTGGCCACCACATACCCCGACAAACTGGCCGAGCTCCAGGACCTGTGGTGGGCCGAGGCCGAACGTCACGGGGTGCTGCCGATGGATGACCGCCTGGTCGAACTGTTCGGGGCCCGGTTCCGGGTCAACTCACCGCATCCGCCCACCATGCGCTACGTGTACCGGCCCCCCATGTCTCCGCTCCCCGGGCAGGCGGCTGCGGCCATCGGGGCCCGATCCTTCGACCTGACCGGGCGCGTCACCAGGGCCGCGGGTGACGAGGGGGTGCTGTTCGCGTTGGGCACTGAGAACTCCGGTTTCACCGTGTTCGTGCAGGGAGACCGGCTGGTGGTCGATTACAACGCCTTCGACGACCATGCGGTGGCCGAATCGACGGTCGCGATCCCTCACGGTCATGCCATCCTCACCGCCCGGGTGCGGGTGGGTCGGGGCCGGACCGGGCGCATCGACCTAGTGGTCAACGGTGCGGATGCCGGCGGTGTTGACATTCCCCAGTTGGTGTTCATGTTCTCCTCGGTCGGGGCCAGCGTGGGGTACGACCATGGTTCGCCCGTCAGCACCCGCTACGACGGACCGTTCCCATTCAGCGGCACCTTGCACGAGGTAGTCGTACAGGTGCACGACGCTCCCCCGAGCGCCGACGACGACGCCGAGGCCGCCGCCCGTGAAGCCGAAGCCCTTGCGGCCATGGCTCGCCAGTAATGACGCGGAGATGAAGGACGGTCAACGATGAGCCCCATCTCGGTCACCCTCCTGGGTACCGGAAGCCCACTGCCCGACGCCAACCGGGCCGGTCCGTCGACCTTGGTGACCGCTGGTTCCAGCCACTATCTGGTGGACGCCGGGCGGGGTGTGCTCATGCGCCTGGCCGGGGCGGGGGTGGCGGCGTCGCAACTGTCGGCGGTGTTGATCACCCACCTGCACAGCGACCACCTGACCGACCTCACCGATGTGATCACCACCAGGTGGGTCATGAGCTTCGCTCCCACCCCGCTGACCATCGTCGGACCACCCGGTACCGGTGAGGTGGTCGATCACCTCCTGGCAGCTCTCGGTCCCGACATCGGCTATCGGATGGCCCACCACGCCGACCTCGGGTACCGGCCCCCGGTCGAGGTGGTCGAGGTGGAGGACGGCCCGGTCGAGGTGGCAGGCGAGGCGACGGTGATCTGCGCGCCCACCGATCACAAGCCGGTGCATCCCAGCATCGGATTCCGCTTCGACCACGGTGGCGCTTCGGTGGTGGTGGCCGGTGACACCGTGCCCTGCATCGGTCTCGATGAGCTTTGCGCTGGTGCTGGAGCTCTGGTCCACACCGCCATTCGCAAGGACATCATCTCGGCCATCGGAATCCAACGGCTGGTGGACACCCTCGACTACCACTCTTCGGTGGAGGAAGCGGCCCAGACCGCGGCCCGCAACGGCGTGTCAACGTTGGTGCTCACCCACTACGTGCCGGCCTTCCCCTCCGGCGGGGGCGACGACTGGCGGGAGCTGGCTGCCGCCCATTTCACGGGTCGGATCGAGATGGGCGACGACCTGCTCCGCGTCGACGTAGACCCGACCTGACCGTGCCCACCCACCAGCCCGACCGCAAAGCCAGATCTTGAGGAGACCGAACCATGGACGTGATCCGCACCCCCGACGAATGCTTCGAGAACTTGCCGGACTACGACTTCTCGCCCCACTACGCCTCCATTCCCGCCGACCCCAGTGATGCTGGTGCGGATGAGGCCACCTTGCGGGTCCACTACCTCGACGAAGGTCCACGCGACGCCGCCCCGGTTTTGTTGATGCACGGTGAGCCGTCTTGGAGCTACCTGTACCGCCACATGATCCCGCCGCTGGTGGCGGCGGGCCATCGGGTGGTGGCTCCCGATCTGGTCGGGTTCGGGCGCAGCGACAAGCCGACCCGGATGGACGACTACAGCTACGCCCGCCACGTGGGGTGGATGGCGGCGCTGCTGTTCGACCAGCTCGACCTACGTGACATCACCTTCTTCGGTCAGGACTGGGGTGGCCTGGTCGGTCTCCGGCTGGTGGCGGCCCAGCCCGACCGCTTTGCCCGCCTGGTCGTGGCCAACACCGGCTTACCTACGGGCCACGGCGCCATGAGCGACGCCTTCTTGGCATGGCAGAAGTTCTCCCAGGAGGCCGAGCACTTCCCGGTCGGGGCCATCGTCAACGGCGGTTCCGCCTCGGACCTGCCGCCCGAGGTGGTCGCCGCCTACGACGCTCCGTTCCCCGACGACTCCTACAAGGCCGGGGCCCGGATCTTCCCCACCCTGGTGCCGACCTCGCTCGATGATCCGGCCAGCGCCGACAACGTGGCCGCCTGGGACGTGCTGTCGCGCTTCGACCGTCCGGTGCTGTGCGCCTTCAGTGACCAGGACCCCATCACCAAGGGAGGCGACGCCCCGTTCCTCGAGCGCATCCCCGGAGCCGCCGGTCAGCCCCACACTGTGGCCGAAGGCGGCGGGCACTTCCTCCAGGAGGACTGCGGTCCCCAACTGGCCCAGACGGTCATCGACTTCATCGACTCCACCGTTTGACGCTGACGCCGTTTGGGGCCTTGTGCTCCTGTCTCAACCGCTGGTTGGGAGCCAGTGGGCGTGCTGATAGGGGGTCGGATTGTCAGCGGCCCAGGTTTGGAGATCGTCGGCCAGGCGCGAGTGCAGGGCTCCGCCCGCACCCCGCCCCGTCTTCAGGGCGACGATCACGGTCGTCATCGGGAGCCCAGCAGCCTGGCGTTGGTCGAGGAGCGGGAGGAAGTCGACGGCGTTCTCGGTGACGAGGTTGCGGTCGTCTGCGACGGCTCGTTCCAGTACGTCAGCATCGGGTGCCCCGCCCAGGCCGATGGCCCGAACGTGCAGCGCATCGTGGCCGTGCCGGGCAAGAAGCTCGACCAGCTGCTCGCCGTACATCTCGTCGAGCAGGAACCTCACTCGGCCAGGACGGTGGCGCGTGCTGCGGTCAGGCGTCGGACCCTTTCCAGGGCCGTCTCGTTCGCCAGCAGTCGAGCCTCGATCTCGTCGATGTTCTCGGCCGCGTAGTCCACGGCAATGTGCACGAACCGGGTGTCGATTCCGAGGTCGGCCGCGGCGGCGGCCACGGCGTTCTCGCCGGTAGCCCCAGATGCCCGGAGGGCCCGGATCACCTCGTCTACGTCGGGACCGCCGGCGAGACCCGCTCGCCACCCGCTGGGGCCCGGTCGGAACACCACCCCCGGGTGTTCGATGGCCGATAGGCCCTGGGCGAGGAGCCGGGTCACGAGGGTGGTCTCAGCCACTCCCTCGGCGGTGGCCTGAGCGGCGAGACGCGCCTTGAGGTCAGGGTCCAGCCGGTAGGAGGTCGACGTCGCCATGTAGTGCACTGTATCGCTTCTGCACTACGGCGGCCCGGTTCACGCCCATTGGGGTATGCCGGTGAGGGCGGGCATGGGTAGCGGGGCCAGCAGGCCGTCCCGACGGAGTAGGGGCGTCACACCCTCGCCGAAGTGGTACGCCTCCTCGAGGTGGGGCTGACCGGAGAGGATGAAGTGCGTGAAGCCGATCGCGTGGTACTCGCGGATTCGTTCGGCGACCTCCTCGTGGCTCCCCACGAGGGCGGTGCCGGCCCCGCCCCGGACCAGGCCGAACCCGGCCCACAGGTTGGGGGCCACCACCAGGTTGTCCACCGAGCCGCCGTGCAGTGCGTTCATGCGAGCCTGGCCTACCGAGGCGCTCTGTACCGCGATCACCTTCTGGCTCTCGGCGATGGTCTCGGGGGAGAGCGAGTCGATGATGCGGTCGGTCTGGGCCCAGGCATCTTCGGCTCGGTCCCGGGCGATGGTGTGGAAGCGGATCCCGTACTCGAGGGTGCGACCTTCGGCTTGGGCCAGGGCCTTGACGCGGCCCAGTTCCTCGGCGGCCGCTTCGAGCGGTTCTCCCCACATGAGCCAAACGTCGGACTGACGGGCGGCCACCCGCAGGGCGGCGTCGGAACTTCCCCCGAAAAAGATCGGTGGCCGGGGGAGGGTGGGGTCGGCGACCATGGCGTTGTCGACGTGGAAGTGGTCACCCTCGAAATCCAAGCCGCCCTCGTTCCAGCATCCCCGCAGGACTTCGAGGAACTCGTCGCAGCGGGCGTAGCGCTCGTCCTTGTTGAGGTGGTCGCCGAAGCGGCGTTGCTCGACCTCGCTGGCTCCGGTGACCACGTTCAACAGGAGGCGACCTCCGCTCATCCGCTGGAAGGTGGCGGCCTGTTGTGCGGCCAACGTCGGTGAGATGAGGCCGGGTCGGAATGCCACCAGGAACCGCAGTCGTTCGGTGGCCGACAGGAGGGAGGCCGTGGTGATCCAGGCGTCCTCGCAGAAGGTGCCAGTCGGGGTGAGCACGGCATCGAAGCCGAGGCGGTCAGCGGCTTGGGCCACCTGGGTGAGGTAGGCGAGGTCGGCGGTCCGCTGCGCCTCGGTGGCGCCCCAGCCGGCCACGCTGCGGCTGTCGCCGGCGGTGGGCAGGAACCAGTGGAGGTGAATCGACACGGCGGGTCCAGATCAGGCGAGGGACAGGGCGGGTGCGGCGAGCATAGGACCAGCCCGTTTCCTCCTGGAATAAAGCAAGCGCGCTTGATTGATTTGTGTTGAGGTGTCAGAGTTCCGGGGATGACCACGTCAGGGGAAGCCGCCGGCCTGGTGCGGATAGGGAACGCGTCGGGGTTCTACGGAGACCGTGAGGCGGCGGTGCGCGAGATGCTCACCGGTGGGCGACTGGACTATCTCACCGGGGACTACCTGGCCGAGCTGACCATGCTGATCTTGGCCATGGACCGGCTCAAGGACCCGGGGCGGGGCTATGCCCGGTCCTTCCTGCGCCAGATGGAGGACGGTCTGGGTCTGGCTCTCGACGCCGGGGTGAAGGTGGTGGTCAACGCCGGGGGGCTCAACCCCGCCGGACTGGCCACTGCGGTCCGTGACCTGGCCGGCCGGCTGGGTCTGTCAGCGGCCGTGGCCCACGTCGAGGGCGACGACCTCTCGGGCCGAGTCGACGAGCTCGGCCTGCACGGCCCCGACGGTTCGGCACCGCTGGCGGCCAACGCCTACCTGGGGGCATGGGGGATCGTGGCCGCCCTCGACTCGGGGGCCGACGTGGTGGTCACCGGCCGGGTCACCGACGCGTCGTTGGTGGTGGGCTCGGCCGCCCACCACTTCGGCTGGTCACCCGATGACCTCGACGCGCTGGCCGGTGCAGTGGTGGCCGGTCACGTGGTCGAGTGCGGGACCCAGGCCACCGGCGGCAACTTCTCGGGGTTCACCTCGCTCCCGCCCGGTACCGACCTGTTGCGACCGGGTTTCCCAGTTGCGGAGATCCATCCCGACGGGTCCAGCGTCATCACCAAGCACCACGGAACCGGGGGGGCGGTCACGGTCGACACCGTCACCGCCCAGCTTCTCTATGAGATCGGCGGGGCCCGCTACGCCGGGCCCGATGTGACCACCCGGTTCGACACCCTGGCCCTCACCCGCGACGGAGCCGACCGGGTGAAGATCTCGGGGGCGGTGGGGGAGCCGCCGCCGCCGACGGTAAAGGTGGGCGTCAACGCGGTGGGTGGATACCGCAACGAGGTGGTGTTCGTGCTGGCCGGGCTAGACATCGAAGCCAAGGCCGACCTGGTGCAGGCCCAGATGGCGGCCGCCGGGTACGGACCGGCCTCATCGGTTGGCGGCCGCGACCCTCAGGTCCGCTGGACGTTGGCCCGGACCGACCGCCCCGATGCCGACACCGAACAGGAGGCCAGCGCCCTGCTCCACTGCGTGGTCCGCAGCGCCCGACCCGAACCGGTGGGCCGAGCGTTCTCCAACGCCGCCATCGAGCTGGCGCTGGCCAGCTACCCCGGGTTCCACGTGACCGCGCCGCCGTCGAGCGGCTCGCCCTACGGCGTGTTCATCCCCGCCTTCGTCGACGCCGCCACCGTCCCCCACGTCGCGGTGTTGGCCGACGGCGCCAGCGTCGACGTGGCCCCGCCGACCGAGACGAGGATCCTGGAGCCGGTGCCCGAGCCTGAGCTGGCACCCCTGTCGGCTGCGGTGGCGGGCTCGTCCACCACCCGCCGCCCCCTCGGGGATCTGGTGATGGCTCGCAGCGGCGACAAGGGGGGCTCGGCCAACATTGGGGTGTGGGTGGCTGACGACGTCGCCTTCGCCTGGCTGGCCCACTTCCTCACCGTCGACCGACTCGCTGAGCTACTGCCCGAGACGGCCGGTCTCGACGTCGATCGCCACGTCCTGCCCAACCTCAGGGCGCTCAACTTCGTGATAAAGGGGATCTTGGGTCAGGGAGTGTCGTCCAACGCCCGCTTCGATCCCCAGGCCAAGGCTCTGGGTGAGTGGCTGCGGTCCCGCCACGTCGACATGCCGACCGTTCTGGTCGAGGAGGCCAACCGATGACCGTCCTGCGCACGTCGGTCGACCCGACCAGCCCTGAGTACCAGGCCAACCGGGAAGCGCTGTTGGCCCAACTCGAAGCGGTGACCGACGAACAGGCCAAGGCCGTAGCCGGCGGCGGTCCCAAGTACGTCGACCGCCACCGTCAGCGGGGCAAGATGCTGATCCGCGAACGCATCGAGATGCTCATCGACGAGGACTCACCGTTCCTGGAGCTGTCGGCCCTGGCCGGGTGGGGCAGCGAGTTCGCGGTCGGAGCCAGTGCGGTGACCGGGATCGGGGTGGTCGAAGGGGTCGAATGTCTGATCGGGGGTAGCGACCCCACCATCAAGGGCGGGGCCACCAACCCGTGGTCGTTGCGCAAGGTGCTGCGGGCCAACGAGATAGCCCGCCAGAACCGGCTCCCGGTCATCAACCTCACCGAGTCGGGCGGGGCCGACCTACCCACCCAAAAGGAGATCTTCATCCCCGGCGGGGCAATGTTCCGTGACCTCACCCGGCTGTCCGCGGCGGGGATCCCGGTGATCTCGTTGGTGTTCGGCAACTCCACCGCCGGCGGGGCCTACGTGCCGGGGATGTCGGACCACGTGGTGATGATCAAGGAACGGTCCAAGGTGTTCCTGGCCGGGCCGCCCCTGGTGAAGATGGCCACCGGTGAGGAATCAGACGACGAATCCCTGGGCGGCGCCGAGATGCACTCTCGGGTGTCGGGCCTGGGTGACTACTTCGCCGTAGACGAACCCGACGCCATCCGCATCGGGCGCCGGATCGTGGCCCGGCTCAACTGGCACAAGCAGGGTCCCACCCCCGCCTCCGACGCCCCCGAACCGGTGCACGACCCCGAGGAACTGCTCGGCATCGTGCCCAGCGACCTCAAGGTGCCCTTCGACCCGCGCGAGGTGATCGCCCGGGTGGTCGACGGGTCCGACTTCGACGAGTTCAAACCGCTCTACGGCTCATCGCTGGTCACCGGGTGGGCCCGCATCCACGGTTACCCCATCGGCATCCTGGCCAATGCCCGGGGCGTGTTGTTCAGCGAGGAATCCCAAAAGGCCGCCCAGTTCATCCAGCTCGCCAACCAGGTCGATACGCCCCTGCTGTTCCTCCAGAACACCACCGGCTACATGGTGGGCGAGGAGTACGAGCGGGCCGGGATGATCAAGCACGGGGCGATGATGGTGAACGCGGTGTCCAACTCCAAGGTGCCCCACCTCACCGTGGTGATGGGTGCCTCCTACGGGGCCGGCAACTACGGCATGTGCGGTCGGGCCTATGAGCCCCGGTTCCTGTTCAGTTGGCCCAACGCCAAGTCGGCGGTGATGGGCCCGGTCCAGTTGGCCGGGGTGGTGTCGATCGTGGCCCGTCAGGCCGCCGAAGGCAGAGGACAGGTGTACGACGAGGAGGCCGACGCGGTGATGCGCCAGATGATCGAGGACCAGATCGAGGCCGAATCCCTGGCCATGTTCTTGTCGGGGCGGATGCTCGACGACGGGATCATCGACCCCCGAGACACCCGCACCGTGTTGGGGATGGCTCTGTCCGCGGTGCACAACGGCCCGGTGAAGGGCGCCGCCGGCTTCGGCGTCTTTCGGATGTAGGGAGTGGCACCGATGACCGACACCGCCAAGAACACTCCCGTCACCCCCGCTCCGATCACCTCGGTGCTGGTGGCCAACCGGGGCGAGATCGCCCGCCGCGTGTTCCGCACCTGTCGGGACCTGGGGATCGACACGGTGGCCGTCCACTCCGATGCCGACGCTGGTTCTCCCCACGTGGGCGAGGCCGAGTCCGCCGTTCGACTGGCGGGCAACGCCCCCGCCGATACCTATCTGCGGGCCGACCTGTTGATCGATGCCGCCCGTCGAGCCGGAGCCGACGCCGTGCACCCCGGCTACGGGTTCTTGTCCGAGAACGCTTCCTTCGCCGAGGCGGTGATGGCCGCTGGTCTCACCTGGATCGGCCCGCCGGTGGCCGCCATCGCCACCATGGGATCCAAGATCGAGTCCAAGCGGCTCATGGCCGAGGCCGGGGTCCCGGTACTGGCCGAGCTCGACCCCGACGAGGTGACCGAAGCCGACCTACCGGTCCTGGTGAAGGCATCGGCGGGCGGCGGTGGTCGTGGGATGCGGGTGGTGAGGGCCCTGGCCGACCTGCCCGACGAGTTGGAGGCGGCGCGCTCGGAGGCGGCGTCGGCCTTCGGCGACCCCACCGTCTTCTGCGAGACCTACCTGGCCACCGGGCGCCACATCGAGGTCCAGGTGATGGCCGACCGCCACGGCACGGTGTGGGCCGTAGGCGAGCGGGAGTGCTCGATCCAGCGCCGGCATCAGAAGATCGTCGAGGAGGCACCGTCGCCGCTGGTGGAACGAATCCCGGGCATGCGCGAGCGCCTGTTCGAGGCTTCGGTGACCGCGGCACGCGCCATCGGTTACGAGGGCGCGGGCACCGTCGAGTTCCTGGCCGACGACGACGGACGCTTCTTCTTCTTGGAGATGAACACCCGACTCCAGGTCGAACACCCCGTCACCGAATGCACCACCGGACTCGACCTCGTCGCCCTCCAGATCTCGGTGGCCGCCGGGGAACCCCTGCCCGGGGCCGATCCTCCGCCGACGAGCGGCCACGCCATCGAGGTCCGGATCTATGCCGAGGACCCCGCCAACAACTACCAACCCCAGAGCGGGCGGATGTACCGCTTCGAGGTGCCGGGCTCCGACGTCGAGTTCTCGGTCGGCTCACGGCCGGGGGGAGTGCGGGTCGATTCGGGGGTGGTGAGCGGGCTGGACGTCAGCGTCCACTACGACCCGATGCTGGCCAAGGTCATCGCCTGGGCCCCCACCCGTGCCGACGCGACCCGTCGTCTCGGTGCGGCGCTGCGTCGCAGCCGTATCCACGGCGTCCACACCAACCGGGACCTGCTGGTGCGGATCCTGGATCACCCAGGGTTCGCGGCTGGCGACACCGACACAGCCTTCTTGGACCGCCACGGACTGACCGGTACCGACGGCTTGGCCCGGCCGCTGGTGGCCGCCGAAGACCGGTGGCTGTGGGCCCTGGCCGGGGCTCTGAGCCAAGCCGCTCTGAACCGGCGCCTTGCACCGGTGCTGGCCGGAGTGCCCAGCGGGTGGCGCAACGTGTGGTCCCAACCCCAAGAGAAGCGGTACCTCGTCGGTGACACCGAGATGGTGGTGCGGTATTGGCTTGATCGTCATGGCCTGCACACCCCCGACGAACAGCGACCGACACCGGACCTGATCAGTGCCGAGGTGGGTCGGGTGGTGCTGGGCGTCGACGGTGTGACAACCACCTTCGAGGTGACCCATCACGACGGGCTGACCGTGGTCGACTCGCCCCGGGGTTCGGTGGCTCTGGAGCCGGTCGGTCGGTTCCCCGATCCGTCACTTCAGACCGCACCGGGGTCGCTGTTGGCCCCCATGCCGGGGTCGGTGATCCGGGTGGCGGTGGCGGCGGGAGACGAGGTGGCCGAAGGTCAGGTGTTGTTGTGGCTGGAGGCCATGAAGATGCAACACGAGGTGCGGGCTCCAGCGGCGGGTGTCGTCACCGAGTTGGCGGTCACCGAAGGCCAACAGGTCGATGTCGGTCAGGTGCTGGCCGTCGTTCAGGCAACGGATTGAAAGAGACAGGAACCATGAGCTTCACCGAGACCGAAGAACAACAAGCCCTGCGCGCCGCGGTGGCCCAGTTGGGCGCCAAGTACGGCTACGCCTACTCCTCGGCCAAGGCCCGGGCCGACCAGTCACTCGACGAACTGTGGGCCGAGGCCGGCCAGCTCGGCTACCTCGGGGTGAACCTGCCCGAGGAGTACGGCGGGGGCGGCCAGGGCATGTACGAGCTGGCCATCGTGGAAGAGGAGCTGAGCGCGGCGGGCTGTGGCCTGTTGATGATGGTGGTGTCGCCCGCCATCTGCGGCACGGTCATCACCCGCTTCGGTACCGACGAGCAGAAGGGCCGGTGGCTGCCGGGCCTGGCCGACGGCTCGTCGATCATGGCCTTCGGCATCACCGAACCCGACGCCGGGTCCAACTCCCATCGCATCACCACCACCGCCCGTCGCGACGGCAGCGACTGGTTGTTGAGCGGCCAGAAGGTGTTCATCTCCGGGGTGGACGTGGCCGACAACGTGTTGATCGTGTGCCGCACCGAGGACGCCCGCACCGGCACCCTCAAGCCGGTGCTGCTGGTGGTACCCACCGATAGCCCCGGGTTCGACAAGACCAAAGTCGACATGGACCTGGTGGCTCCCGACAACCAGTACCAGCTCTTCATGGAAGACGTCCGCCTGCCCGCCGAAGCGCTGGTCGGCGAGGAGGACGCCGCCATCGCCCAGCTCTTCGCTGGCCTGAACCCGGAGCGCATCATGGCCTCGGCCTATGCCGTGGGCATGGGGCGCTACGCCCTGGACAAGGGTGCCGGCTACGCCAAGGAGCGCACGGTGTGGGGAGGCAAGCCAATCGGCACCCACCAGGGCATCGCCCACCCGCTGGCCGTGGCCCACATCGAGTTGGAGCTGGCCAAGCTGATGATGCAGAAGGCCGCCACCCTCTATGACGCCGGCCTCGACATCGAGGCGGGCGAGGCCGCCAACATGGCCAAGTACGCGGCGGGTGAGGCGGGGGTGAAGGCGGTGGACACCGCGGTGCACACCCACGGCGGCAACGGCCTGGCCAGCGAGTACGGCCTGGGAACGCTGATCGCCGCGTCGCGGCTCATGCGCATCGCTCCGGTGAGCCGGGAGATGATCTTGAACTTCGTGGCCCAGCACAGCCTGGGCCTTCCCAAGTCCTACTGAGAGGGGCGAGATGGCCATGTCCGAGACGAACCAAGAGCCCGAGCCGAACCAGGAACCTGAACTGGTTCACGGCGAGATCGCCGACGGGATCGCCACCCTCACGTTGGATTCGCCCGCCAACCGCAACGCGCTGTCGGCCCGACTGGTGGGGGAGCTGACCGCCCACCTGTCGGTGGCGGGGATAGAACCATCGGTCAGGGCTGTGGTCCTCACCCACACCGGTAACACCTTCTGTGCCGGTGCCGACCTGGCCGAGAGCGCCCGAGAAGGTGGACCCATGGCCGGCACCGAACGGCTGGTGGGCTTGTTGCGCCAGATCGTGGAGCTGCCCAAACCGGTGGTGGCGGTGGTCGACGGCAACGTCCGGGCCGGTGGCCTGGGTCTGCTGGGGGCCTGCGACCTGGTGATGGCCAGCCGGGCTTCGAGCTTCGCCTTCACCGAGGTCCGCTTGGGGGTGGCCCCCGCCATCATCTCCTTGACCGTGCTGCCTCGCCTCACCGACCGAGCTGCGTCGCGCTACCTGCTCACCGGCGAGCGCTTCGACGCCGACGAGGCGGCCCGCATCGGCTTGGTGACCGAGGCCGGTGACGACGTTGGTGCCATCACCGCCCCGGTGCTCGACGCCTTCCGGGCCTGTTCGCCCCAGGGCCTGGCCGAGACCAAGCCGTTGATGACCGGAGACCTGTTGGAGGCGTTCGAGGAGCGGGCCGAGGACTTGGCCTTCATGTCGGCCCGGCTGTTCGCCTCCGAGGAGGCGCGGGAAGGGATCACCGCCTTCTTGGAGAAGCGCCCACCATCGTGGGCGACCTGACCAGCCGACAACCTCAGCAGGACCGAAGCCGAGCCACCCGGGCCAAGCTCTTGGAGGCGGCAGTGGCCAGCTTGGCCGAGATCGGCTGGTCCCGCAGCACGGTGGCGGTGGTGGCCGAACGGGCCGGGGTGTCGCGGGGTGCGGCCCAACACCACTTCCCGACCCGTGAGGTGTTGTTCGTGGCCGCCGTCGAACACGTGGCCGAACAGCGCTCCGCTGAGATCCGCGCCCAGATGCAAGAGGCCGCCGCCCAAGGTCGGGGGCTCACTACCCACCGGGTGGTGGAACTGGTGGTCGACCTCTACACCGGGCCGATGTTCCGGGCTGCGCTGGCCCTGTGGGTGGCCTCCGCGGCCGAACCGGAGTTGGCCGAACAGGTGGTGCCGTTGGAGGTGCGGATCGGCCGTCAGGTCCACCGGCTGGTGGTGGAACTGCTCGGCGCCGACGAGTCGGTTCCCGGCGTGAGGGAATCGATCCAGGCCACCCTGGACCTGGCCCGAGGCCTGGGCCTGGCCAACCTGCTCACCGACGACTCGGCTCGCCGTCGCCACATCGTCGACCAGTGGGCCCGGATGCTCGACGGTGCCATCGGCCACCGGTGAGTGGCGACTGATTTCCGTCCGCTTTAGGTGGTTCGCTGGCATCATGCCGTGATGAACGCATCTTCGGACGAAACCGGCGCAACTCCCGACTCCGACGGGTCCCAGTCCAAGGGGTCCAGATCCAAAGCTCCGCTGATCGTGGGCGCAGCGTTGATCGTGGTGCTGGTGGGCGGGTTCTTGTTCTGGTTCCTTCGAGATGACGCCCCCGACGAGGTGAACCTCGAGGACGCTGCCGCGCAGGTCACCACCACCACGGCTGGTGACAGCGGGGCAACCGACCCATCGGACCCCTCGGATACCACGGCCGGGGCCTCGACGGCGGACGGAATAGAGGGTGATTGGACGGTGGACAACGAGACCGGTGAGTTCGACTACGAGAGCGCCACCGGATCCTTCGTGGGCTTTCGAATCGACGAGGAACTGGCCGGTGTCGGCGCCACCGAAGCGGTGGGACGCACCGGCGACGTGACCGGCGGGATCGCCATCGAGGGAACCACGGTCACGTCGGGCAGCTTCGAGGTCGACATGACCACGATCACCACCAACGAGAGCCGACGCGACGATCGGGTTCAGTCGGCGCTGTCCACCGATCAGTTCCCGACTGCAACCTTCGAACTGACCGAGCCGATCGAGTTGGGTGCAGGAGCCGCCGATGGGGAGACGGTCACCGCCACCGCCGTAGGCGACCTGACCGTGAAGGGCACCACCAAGTCGATCGAGATGGCCATCGAGGCCAAGTTGGTGGACGGGACGGTGGTGATCGTCGGATCCACCGAGATCACCTTCGCCGACTTCAATGTCGAGGTGCCCTCGGCCCCCGTGGTCCTGTCGGTGTCCGACACAGGCACCCTCGAGCTCCAGCTCCTGCTGACCCGCTAGCAGTCACTCGGTTCTTGCATGTGGTGCGTTACCGGTGGCCGCGGACCGTGATGCCCGGCAGCTCGCGGAAGGCGCCGTCGTCGGCGCTGACGATTGTGCGGTCGAAGGCCTTGGCGGTCGCAGCGATGATCAAGTCGTGGGCGCCACGGGGCTTGCCCTGCGCGCGGACCTGGACCAAGAGCTCGGCGTGGGCCTCAGCAACGTCGAGGTCGTAGCCGAGGGCGGGGATCGTGTCGATGACCTCGTCAACAAACGCGGCTCGGGTCGTCCTACGCCTTCCATCGGCGAGCAGAGCACCGACGCGCAGCTCGGCGATCGTCACTGCGGCGACGGCCACGTCGTCGTCGTCCTCGATGAACTCATCGAGAATGTCTCCCGAGCGTTCAGCGTCGATGAGGAACGTTGTGTCGAGCAGCAGTCGGGTCACGCTCGGTCTTCGACCTCGAGTAGGGAGCGGACCTCGTCGATGTCGCTCGACCAATCCGGGTCCGGCCGGTGCCGGCGAATGAGTGCCTTCACGTCTGCCCCTCCTCCACGGGCCGTCGGTTCGAGATGAGCGATGGCCTTGCCTCTACGGACAATGGTGAAGTGCTCTCCTCGGTGCTCGATGGCATCGAGGAGAGCAGCGAAGTTGCGGGCGGCATCAGTGGCGGTCACATCAGGCACGAAATCAGATTATCAGATCTGAGCAGGGCTCAATCGGTAGGTTGTTGCCGCAAACCCAACCGGTAGATCAGCGACGGGGTTCGAGCAACACCACCGGGATCACACGGTCGGTCTTGGTTTGGTACTCCTCGTAGGGAGGCCAAGCCTCGACTGCCCGGGTCCACCACTCGGCCCGCTCTTCACCGTCGAGGAAGCGGGCGGTGTAGTCGCCGATGACCGGGCCGTCTTGCAGGCTGACCAGGTTGTCGGCGCGGATGTTGCCGACCCAACTCGGGTCCTTGGGGGCGCCACCCATCGACCCGAGCACCGCGTAGCGCTCCCCGTCGGTCACCCGGATCACCGGTGACTTGCGGACGTGTCCGCTGGTGCGGCCCCGGGTCCACAGCACCACGCACACCGCGCCGTTGAGCACGGTGCCCTCGGTACCTCCCGAAGACTCATAGAGCTCTACCTGTTCGGCGGCCACCGACCAGGTGGCGGGTTCGTAATGTCCTTCAAGCGGCATGGGCGCAGTCTGGCGCACGGTGACCTTGTCGTGCCCGTCCGTGGCACCATTGCGCCATGACCGTGGTGGTACCCGAGGCGCAGCACCAACTCGATGGGGCCATCGGCCTGGCCGGGGCTCTGGTCCGGGCGGTGTCGACTGCGGTGCGGGGCAAGGACGCCGAGGTCCGGCTGGCCGTGACGGCGCTGCTGGCCGGCGGGCACCTGTTGGTGGAGGACCTGCCCGGTACCGGCAAGACGCTGTTGGCCAAGAGCCTGGCCGCCGCGGTGGGCGGACGGTTCGGGCGGGTGCAGTGCACTCCCGACCTGTTGCCCACCGACATCACCGGCACCTCGGTCTATTCGCCGGTGGACGGGAGTTGGACGTTCCGGCCCGGCCCGTTGTTCGCCAACGTGGTGCTGATCGACGAGGTGAACCGGGCCTCGCCGCGGACCCAGGCCGCCCTGCTGGAGCCGATGGAGGAGCACCAGGTCACCGTGGACGGGACGACTCACCGGCTTCCGGCCCCGTTCTTTTGCATCGCCACCCAGAACCCCTACGGCCAGATCGGTACGTTTCCGCTGCCCGAGAGCCAACTGGATCGGTTCGCCATGGTGGTGTCGATGGGTCTTCCCAGCCGTGATGCCGAGCGGGAGATCCTGACCGGGCGAGGTGGCACCGACGTGTTTGCCTCGTTGGCTCCGGTGACGGACCCGTCGGCGACGGCCGGCGCCATAGAGGCAGTCCGCCACGTCCATGGGGCCCCAGCAGTGGTCGAGTACGTCCTCGACCTGGCTACCGCCACCCGAACTCACCCCGAGATCACGGTGGGGGCGTCGCCCCGGGCCACGGTTGGGGTGTTGCATGCGGCCCGGGCCCATGCCGTGGTCAGCGGCCGAACCCACCTGACCCCCGACGATGTGCAGGCCGTGGCGGCGCCGTCCTTCGCTCATAGGGTGGCGGTGGGTGGCGTGGTCGACACCGGCGCCGCCCGCCGGGTCATCGCCGACATCGTGGCCCGGACCCCGGTCCCTCGGGGATAGACCTTGGCACCGTGGTGGTCTCGCCGCCCGGCCGGTGGTCGAGGTCGCCCTGGCGGCCGCAGTGGCCGCGGTCGCCGCCGAGGCGTTCGCTTCGACCGGGTCGGTGGGACCCGTCTCACCGGGCTGGGATGGGGGCTGGTGGTGGGGACCGCGTTCATCTTGGTGTCGCCGTCTCCGTCGACCGACGCCGAGTCGGCGTCGGTGCTGGTGGCTGCTGCCATGGCCATGGTGGTCGTTGGGTCGGTGGTGCCGGTGGTGATGGTGCGCCGGGTCACAGTCGAGGCTCGCTCACCGCGAGATGTCACGGTGGGCGACACCGTGCTGATCGATGTCGACCTCCACGGCGGTGTCGGGCGGCTGAGCATCCGGGCCCTGGACCCCACCGGACCGTGGGCCCACTGCGCTTCGCCCGGAATCGGCCAGGTCGAGCACCTGGCCGACCAGCGGGGGCTCTTCCAACGGGTACGTCTGGAGGTGCGCGTCACTGCCCCGCTGGGGGTGCTGTCTGCCCGCCGCGTGCACGAGATCGAGCTTCCCTACGCCGTCGAGGTGGCCCCCAAGCCGCTGGCGGTTACATGGCATCCGGCGCCCGCCCCCGTCGACGCCGGACCCCACCCGGTGGCCCGCCCAGCGTTGGCCGGGGATCTGGTGCGCTCGGTCCGGCCCTATGTGACTGGTGACCCGCCGCACCTGGTGCACTGGCCCACATCGGCCCGTACCGGATCCTTGGTGGTGAAGGAACTGGAGCCGCCCACCCCGGTGGGCCAGGCCGTGGTGGTGGACCTGACCGGCCTCGGAGTCGAGGCCGAGCGGGCCGCCTCCTACGGGCTGGGCGCGGCCCGGGCGGTGTTGGCCAGCGGCGGTGAACTGGTGTTGGCCACCTGTGAGGTGGGCGGCCCGGTTGTGGCCCGGGTCTCCAACCCGGTCGACGCCGGCCGGCGCCTGGCCCGGGCCGTGCCCGGCACCCCGGGTTCGGCCCCGCCAGGTTGGCCGGTGGTGGAGATCGGGGCATGAGCCCCGCCACCGGCCACCGCACCGTTCGGCGACGCCCGGGAGACTGGGACGACGTCGACACCGTGCTCCGTGTCGGCCTCGGCGCGGCCCTGGTGTTGATGATGGGCTCGGTCGGGCAGATCATCGTCGGGTTGACCGGTGGTCCACCGATGGTCGGCTTCGCCGGTGGAGCGTTGATCGGGGTGCTGACCGCGCTGATCCGCACCGGCACCCCGCTGTCGGCCACCGCAGTGGGCATGGCCATGGTCACCGCCTTCTTGCACATCCGGGCTGGCGCGGTGGCGACTTCGATGTTCACCGGCAGCCAGGGGGTGCTGGCTCTGGCGGTGCTGGTGGTGGTGGTCCTGGTGGTGGCCGATCGAGTCGGCACCGACATGGCCCCGCCGATCAGGGGGACCGAACCGGTCCCACCTCGGAGGGGCCTGACCGTGTCGAGCGTGGCCGCCGCCCTGGCGGTGCTGGCCATCATCTTCGTGGCGGCACCGTTCGTGGTGCCGGTGATCAGTCGGCCGGTGTCGTTGGGTGAAGGCCCCCGCCTCGAGGTCGACGGCGACGGGGCCGGGCCGGTGCTGGCCTCGGATCGGCTGGACATGACCGACCGCCCCGATCTGACCGACAAGGTGGTGTTCACCGTCGATGCCGACCGGGCCACGTTCTGGAGGGGACAGATCTTCGACCAGTGGGACGGCCGGACCTGGACGCAGAGCCAACCTCGTCGGTTCGCGGCGACGCCTGAGGGCGAGTTGGCCCATGATCGATTCGATCTGGGAGCCACCGGTGACGACGTGCTGGTCCAGCGGTTCCGGCTAGAGGCTGGTTACAGCGACGTGGTCTTCGCCGCGGCGTCGGCGGTCTCGGTCGATGCCGCGTCCCAGGTGGTGCAGACCGCCGATGGTTCGGTGTTCACCGGGGCCGAGGCGTTCGGGCGAGGAGCCACCTACACCGCGGTCAGCCGCCGTCGTCCGCTCACCGAAGAGGTGTTGCGCGCCGCCGATGGACCGATCCCCGAGGAGGTGACCCTGCGCTACGCGGCGGACCCCGAGACCACACCGAGGGTTCGCGACGCGGCGTTGGCCGCTACCGAAGGCTTCACGTCCAACTACGACAAGGTCCGGGCGTTGGAGCGGTGGATGGGCCGGACCACCCGCTACTCCCTCGACGCCGCCCTGTCCCCGAAGGGTGTCGACGTGGTCGACCACTTCTTGTTCACCGCCCGAGAGGGATGGTGTGAACAGGTGGCGTCGAGCCTGGTGGTGATGGCTCGGGTCAACGGAATCCCGGCTCGCCTTGTCACCGGGTACGTCCCCGGCGAAGCCAAGCCACTGACCGGCACCTATGTGGTCCGGGAGCGTGATGCCCACGCCTGGGCCGAGGTCTGGTTCCCCGACCTGGGCTGGGTTCCGTTCGATCCCACCGCGTCGGTTCCCCTGGCCGGCGCCGACCGGGCCGAGCCCGCCGCGGGCCAGTGGCTGGTGGAGCACGGGGTGCAGGTGCTGGTGGGGCTGGCCGCCGTCGGTCTGGCAGGTTGGGCGGTGTTCCACCTGGTACGGCGAACGGTGGCCGCCCGCCGGTCTCGTCCCCAGGGCTGGGCCGCGGTGACCGAGTCACGGTTGGAAGAATGGGGCCGAAGCACGGGCCAGCCTCGGGCTGACGCCCAGACCGCCACCGCGTACGCCGCGCTCCTGGCGGCCAGGGTCGGTGACCCCCGCGTAGCCGATGTCGGCCGAGCCGTGGACGACGCCCTCTACGCGCCGGTAGGGCCCGACGCGTCAACCCGTCAGCGGGTGGATGCGCTGCTCGAAGAGGTCAGCATCGATCGATGAGCGGATCGAGGTCGGCTCAGGACAACATGACCAGTACGGCATCACCTCGGGCCGCGGCGTGGCGGAACGTGGCGGCCAGCAGGTCGAACGCGTCGCCGAGCCAGGCCCGCAGTTCGTCCTCGTCCTCGTCCCACACTCCGGGGTAGGCGCCCAGGCGGGTGAGCTCGGTCAGGTCGAGGTGTTCGGCGAAGCCGCCAGGGCCGAGCTCGTCTAGGGCGGTGCTGGCGGCCCGCACCTGTTCGGCCGAGACCAGCCGGGGCGGGCCGTAGCCGCCGTCTTCGCCGAACTCGGTCCCGCCCATGACGACCTGGCCCAGCGCGGTGTCCACTTCGTCGACGCCGCCGGTCAGCGCGGCGTGAATGCCGTGCCAGGCCTTGTCCACGTCTACACATCGCTCGTCTTCGAGCAGATCCCACGGATCGAGCCGACCCTCCGCCAGTGCTTCTGCTTCGGCGGCCGACACCGGAACCCAGAACGAGACCATCCCCATTTGGCGAACCCTAGGGCGCTTCGAGCTCGGGCGGTAGGGTCCAGCGCCGTTGGCCTCAGACCGTCGGGAGACGCAGTGACCGTGCACATCGAAACTCGTGGGGCGCCCGGCGTGGCCGGTGACGACGCCATCACCGTCATCACCTTGGACCGCCAGGAGCGTCGCAACGCGCTCGACCACCAGACATTGGCGGAGTTGACCTCGGCATTGGAGGGTGCGGCCGGTCGCCCCACCCGAGTCCTGATCCTCACCGGTGCCGGCGGCCACTTCTGTTCGGGAGCGGACCTGACCGGGGTCGAGGATTCGTCGTTTGCCGCCTTGCTTCAGGGTGTGCTCGACCGTCTCCGAGACGTGAGCTTTCCCACCATCGCCGCCATCGAAGGATCAGCCTTGGGGGCTGGCTCCCAGCTGGCGGTGGCCTGTGACCTGAGGGTGGCCACCGCCGATGCCAGCTTCGGGGTACCGGCCGCCAAGCTCGGGCTGATGGTCAACCATTGGACCGTACAGCGGGTGGCCACCATGGCCGGCCCCAGCGTGGCCCGTGCCATCTTGTTGGCGGCCGAGGTGGTTAAGGGCGACCAGGCCCTACTCCTGGGTTTGGTCAACCGCGAGGGTGCGTTGCCCGAGGCTTTGGCCTGGGCCGAACAGATCGCAACCCTGGCACCGCTCACCATCGCCGGCCACAAGCTGATGCTCAACCGCCTGGAGGCAACACCGCCAGAAGATGTCGACGTGGCCGCCGCCTTCGACCGGGCCTGGACCAGCGCCGACTTCGCCGAAGGCATCGACGCCTTCCGCAACCGCCGATCCCCCCAGTTCCGAGGCCGGTAGCCAGCGGTCGAGAACGGACCCGAAGGTTTCAGAAGCTGGCCGGAAGCAGGTTGGCGAGGTGTTCGAAGAAGGCGTAGAGGCACACCAAGAAGATCGGTAGGCCGACCACGTAAGGACTCCAGGTCAGCAGCCAGCGGTTCTTGCGACGCCGACCCACCTTGGCGTCGAGCTTCTTGGATGCCGCCCACGCCGCCAGCCACACCCCAGCGCACACCAGAGCCCACACGATGGCGGGACCCCGTGATCCCGAGTCGGCGGTGAACTCGCCGTCGATCTCAGATCTTCCGGCCGGCGCGGCCTCGGCGTTCTCGCTGGCCAGCTCGGCGGCCTCTTGGCGGGCCTGCTCCTGGCCTTCGATCGGTGGCGCCGGCTGGCCGACCAGTACCCCGGTCACGATGATCCGCTCCTTCAGCGAATACTTGGGGTGACAGGCGGTGAGGGTGATGCGGTTGTCGCCCTTGTCGTCGAGGACCTCGACCTGTTCGGGCTTGACGATGAACGGCGGAACGTCCACTTCATAGACGAACTTGCCCTGCATGGTTTCCACGATGATCTGGTCGCCGGGGGCCAGCTTGTCCAGGTTGTGGAACGGTGCCCCGTAGGTGGTGCGGTGACCGGCGATGGCCGAGTTGCCCCGCTGACCGGGAAGGGGAGTGCCCTGGTAGTGGGCGGGTCCCCGCTTGAGCTGTTCGAGGCTCTCGCCTTCTACCACCACCGAATCCACCCCTATTCGGGGGATCTTGAGCTGGGCGATCGGGTCTCCGTAGGCAGGCAACGGCAGGTTCGCTGGGGCCAATACCGGCGCCACCAGGTCCTGCACCTCTCCGGGGATGGTGGGGCCGGGTGCGGTGGTCGAGGTGGTCGTGGTCGGCACCGTGGTGGTGGAGGCGGTGGCCAGGACCTGTTCGAACTCCTTCTCGAGGGAGTCCTGCGCCCGGGCGGTGTGGATGTTGGTGCCCCACAGTTGGTAGGCCACGAACAACAAGGTCAGCACCCCCGCCGTGACCAGCACGCGCCCCACCGCGCCAAGTACCCGAGACATCACCATCGGCCCGGCAGGCTACCGGCCCAACCCCGCCGAACCCCATCGCCCCGCCAAGCCTACGGGGTTAGATCGTTCCCGGTCGACAGTGTCCCGGTCGGCAGTGGAATGACCAGCATGGCCGGTGAACGCGCCGCACTGCTCGATGGAGGCGACATGAAGATGGTCCTCAACTTCCGAAGGGCGGTGCCGATAACTAGCGTTATGACGGGTTCCAGGATTGGTCGGGTTCGCGCGGTTTCTGTGTGTGTGTGTGTGTGTGTTGGGGGCGGCGGTTGGGGTGATGTTTGGGGCGGGGCCGGTGGCGGCTCGGCCGCCTTGGGATCATCCTGGGTCTCCGTTTCTGCCGGTTGAGGTTGCGCCTGGCAGTGATGTCGGGTCGGCTCCGAGGGTGTGGTGTTCGTCGGCGCAGACGGTGACGTTCCGGCATGCGGGGAATCCGACGGTGGCCTATGTGAGGTTGTGGGTACCTGGTGGGGGTTCGTGGTTGAGGGCGGACGAGGCGGGGCGGGTTGGTTTGGAGCCTTATCGCTGGTATTTCAGCGCGACCTATGACGCGGTTTATACGGTGCTGGAGACGTCTGGGGAGCAGCTTGCTGAGACCAATTTCCGGTTCCAGGCACGGCGTGAGTCTGGGACGCCGGGGATGCCGGGGTGGGGTGAGTACCCGGCTCCTGATGAGTCTGATCGTGTGATTTCGATTTGGCGTAATGACGGGGCGAGTCGTGAGGTGATCTTGAAGGTGACGACGACTCGGACCTTTGAGGGTGGGAGCGGGTTGGAGTACCGGTCGAGGTTCTTCACTGATCTTGGCCCGAATGCGGTTGGGGTCAAGCCACCGGGGTGTCCGACGAGCACCCGGCCCGACACCGAGTCGAATCGTCCTGGCGGGTCGTTGAAGGATCCGTGCGCGTGCCGGACGGATGAGGGTGATCCGGTGGATACGAGGACGGGGAATTTCTGGTTTGGGTTGCCGGGTTTGTCGGTGTCGGGGCGGGGGGCTGGTTTGGGGTTTGGGTTGATGTTTTCGTCGTCGGATGCGGCGGTGGATGGGCCGACGGGGTTTGGGTGGTCGTCTTTGTTGTCGATGCGGGTGCGGGTGGATGGGTCTGATGCGGTGACGGTGGTGGAGGAGACGGGGGCGACGGTCCCGTTCTCGAGGTCGGGCGGTGTGTGGGGGGCGCCGGGGCGGTTCAGCGCCGGGTTGGTGGAGACTGCGGGTGGGGGTTGGGTGTTTACCCGGAACCATTTCGAGGTGTTCCGGTTTGATGCGTCGGGGCGTCTGGTGGGGTTGGGTGACCAGTTCGGCAACGAGACCAGTTTGTTTTATGGGTCGGGCGGGCAGGTTGAGTTCATGGAGGACGAGGCGGGGCGGCGTCTTGTTTTCGAGTGGGACGGTGCCCGGTTGGATTCGGTGGCCGATGATCCGTTGGTTGGAGATCGGTCGATCCAGTTCGGGTATGACCCGGCTGGCAATTTGACGTCTTTCACCGATGTTGGTGACGGGGTGGTCGTTTGGTTATGACGGTGAGCATCGGGTGATCCGGGTGCTCAAGCCCCGTCATCAGCCGGTGGGCCCGGAGGTGGTGAACTCCTATGACCATCAGGGTCGTCTGCACACCCAGACCGATGAGGCCGGTCAGGTGACGAGGTTTGATTTCTTTACGCCGGGTCCGGGGTCGACGGTGGTGACGTTTCCGTCGGGCCGTCAACGCATCGACCACTACGACACCGCTGGTGTCATCGAGGGCCGGACGATGGCACCAGGCACCGCGTTGGAGGAAGAGGTCACCTATGAGCGGGATCCGGTGACGTTGGCGTTGGAACAAGTCACCTCTCCGGCTGGGGTGGTGGTGTTCGACAACGATGCTCGTGGGAACCGGGGAGATGGCTAGGGATGCGTCGGGGCGGGTGACGCGTTGGACCTACAACAGTTTTGATCAGGTGACGTCGGTGTCGGTGGGTGAGACCGCGGCCCCGTTGCCAGCGTCGACTGTGAATGTGGTGACCTCCACGGTTGCCTATAACGCTGATGGGATGCCCGAGACGGTGGTCGACGCGGTGGGCACGCCTGTGGAGGCGTCGACGTCGTTGGTGTATGACCCGGTGCGTCGGGATGATCTGGTGGAGGTGATCGACGGTCGTAGCCAGCACTGGGCGTATTCCTATGATCCCGGTACTGGGGATTTGAAGTCGGTGACGGACCCGTTGGGGAACAAGACGTCGATGGGCTATGACCCGATCGGGCGTTTGGAGTGGGTGGTGGCCCCGAAAGGCAATCTGGTGGGCGCTGACCAGCAGTTGTGGAAGACGGTGTTGGTGTCTGATGAGTTTGGTCGGGTGATCGAGGAGACCGATCCGTTGGGGAACCGGGTGAAGACCGGTTACGACCTGAACGGGAACATGAACCGGGTGGAGACCGGGTTGTCAGCGACGGTCACCACAGGCGATGTCACGACCTATGGGTATGACGTGGTGGATCGTCTCGAGGTGGTGGATCCACCCGGTCCGGGGGCACGTACCTACGAGTATGACCCTGACGGACGCCGAACCAGGTTCGTGAACGAACTGAACGGCCAATGGGTCCTATGGCTATGACGGGCTAGGTCGTCTCGAGTCGGTGACCGACCCGGCCAACGCGACCACCGGCTACACGTGGAACGATGAGGGCCACCTCGGGTCGGTTACCCAACCGGGCGGCAACTGCGCTTCCTCGCCCAAGACCGGTTGCATCACGTACGCATATGACTTGGCGGGCCGTCCGACCGGTGTCGACTACGCCGACCCGGCCACACCCGATGTGGAGGGGATCGTCTATGACCAGGTTGGTCGCCGTACCCACGCGTCGCGGGGTGGTGATACTGAGATGTGGGTCTGGGATGGCCGGTCGAGGTTGAAGTCCCACACCGATGTGAATGGTCGTTCCACGGGTTATGGCTGGGATGACATGTCGAACCTGACCTCGATCTCCTACCCCGGCCAGACCACAGCGGTGACCAGAGAATTCGATGATGCGGGACGGTTGGAGTCGGTAACGGATTGGACCGGGCGGCTGACCACGTTCGGCTATGACGAGAACAGCAACTGGTCCGAAACGGTGTTCCCGGTGTCCTCACAGAACCGTGACGTCTACAGCTTTGACCGCGCTGATCGGATGGTCGGTGTGTCTTGGAACCGCGGTTCCACGGTGCTGGGCAGCCTCTCCTATGGGCCCCGTGACCTGAAGGGCCAGGTCACCACCGTCACCGGGACCGGCGTGGTCGCTGGCCAGAACCAGTCGTGGGCCTATGACGACCGGGACCGCCTCACTTCGACGGGGACGGAGGGGTTCGGGTTTGATGCGGCCACGAACCTGGTCGACGCGGACGGGGTGTTGCAGGTGTTCGACCCCGCCCAACGGCTGTGTTGGACATCGCAAACCGTCGAGGGCGGTGATTGTGGGACCCCACCCGCTGACGCGACTACCTATGGCTATGACGCCCGCGGGAACCGGACCTCGATGACGTTCCCGTCGGGAACGACCGCAACGTATGGGTTTGATGCCGAGAACCGCATGACTTCGGCGGTCCTGCCCACGACGTGGCAAGACGACACCGCCCGCCAGTACGTCCCCGTCCCGCTACCCGCATCGTCGATACGACGACGGGGGCGGGGACGTGTGATGGTGCCCCGTGCGCGAGGATCGCCGCCGATGACCCTGTCGCAGTCCAGGTCACCGGTGTGGGCGGTGTACCCGCCAGTGGGGTGACGGCGGTGGTGGTGTCGATCATCGCGTCAGGCACCACTGCTGATGGCTGGTTGGAAGTGAACCCGGCTGGTGACGCCGCCGCAGGCACCCTCCCACTCAACACCGGGCAAACCACTGCTCAGACCGTCACCGCGAAACTGGCTGGGAACGGGACGATCACCCTGGCGTCTGGGGTGGGGGTGGATGTGTCGGTCGATGTGGTCGGCTATTTCCGGGCCCCGTCGCCGTGGGTTCCGGCCCTGAACTACTGGCCGCTCACCCCCACGGTCACCGCCGAATCCGTGTCGGGAACAGGTGTGTGTGACGGCTCACCGTGCGGGACGCTCCCCGCGGGTGAAACCGACATCGCCACCGCCGGACGAGGCGGGATCCCAGCCACAGGCGTGAACGCAGTCACCGTGTCGATCCTGGCCCAACACGCCAACGGCGGGCAGGTTCGTGTCGCCCCGTCGGGGGATGCGGCTGCGGGTGAGTTGGTGTGGGAAACAGGCAGTGTCGGTGCCGCGGGGGTGTTCACCGTTCCGTTGAACCCTGACGGGACCATCACCCTCCACGCCGCCGGCCCGACCAATATCAGGGTGGCGGTGACGGGGTATTGGAAGATTCCCACCGGAAACGACACCGGTCTCGGCCTGGATCTGCTCGACGCCCCACCCGCCTAGTGGACACGACCAACGGCACCGGCATCTGCGACGCCAGCCCGTGTGACACGCTCCAGTCGAACACGCCGGTCGAAGTCGCTGTCACCGGGCAGGGCGGGTTGTCGGGTGAGATCATGGCGGTCATGGTTTCGGTCACCGCTATCGACCCGACCGGCACCGGTGTCCTCGGTGTTGGGACAACCGAAGCCGACTTGGGTGGAGGGATCGTGGTGTTCGATCCCGCCCAACACGCGTCGACGACCATGATCATCCCGCTCACCGGCACCGGGACGTTCACGATCGGGTCATGGACGCAAACTGATGTGGCGGTCGATGTGATCGGCGTGTTCCGGGCGCCGACTAGGACGTGGCGTTACGAATACGACACCACCGGCATGCGAACCGCCAAACAACTCGACAACACCAGCGGTACAGGTGTGGAGTGGCGTAAAGAACACACCTGGACCGCCAGCGGTGGTTTGCCGTTGCTGCTAGCGGAGCATCAAGGCGCCCAGAGCGCGTATGTGATCTACGGGCCGGGCGGGACACCGATCTATCAGATCAACACCACCGGCGACGTCCAATACTTCCACCAAGACCACCAAGGTTCCACCCGCCTCACCACCAACGCCAACGGCACCACCCGAAACACCATCACCTACAACGCCCACGGCGAAATCACAGCCAACACAAACTGGTGGCTCGAACAACTCCTCAACGGATACACCGGCCAATACCACGACCCCGAAACCGGTTACATCTACCTAAGAGCCCGCCACTACGACCCCACAACCGGCCAATTCACATCCGTCGACCCGCTAGTGGCGATCACCGAAGAACCCTACGGATATGTAGGCGGAAACCCCGCCAACGGATCAGACCCGACCGGCCTCTGCGGGCCGTTTGGAGACGCCCCATGCACGCCAGCCGGCCTCATTGAAGAGACCATCGGCGTCGAGCTGGAGTGTGCATTTGGAAAGAACACGAACGGTTCTTGTAGGGGTGCTCAAGCTGCCCGTGTAGCCGCCGGAAGAGTGGGGGCAGTGAGCGGGCTGGTATCTGGGATTTGTATTGCGGCTGCGGCTGCAACATCTGAATCTGGAATCGGGGTTCTCGTATTCGGAGGTTACGCAAAGGCCGCTAGTGTTGTTTCAACCGTGTCCTCGGTCCTGGAGATGGTGATTGAGTGCGGTACCGATCCCACCTCTGCCCAGTGTTATTGGGCTGTTACGTCCGTTGCTTTGAGTGCAATGTCTGCTGGTCTTTCGAATGCCCTTACAAAGAATCTGGATGAAGTCGGCGATGTGGCTCAGTTTTGTCTAGAGATGGCCGGCGAAGTAGTATTGCCGGTGGCTGATCGCCTTCGGTCAGCCTTCTGGCCGGACCCCGACTAGTGAGTATGCGAGACGCTCTTCGGAGCACTATCGTGGCGATATGGGCATCTAGCGGTATCGCGGTTTTGATGTACCCGGTTTCCTGGTTTGTCATTCGGCGACATCTCCGCTCGCTTGAAGAACTGAGAGCGGAGATGTCGAGAATTCCTTTTGCGTCATTTTATGCAATTATTGTTTGGGCTTTCCCAAGGTCAATATTCGTCTTCTGCCTCACGACGGGTATTGGACTGTTGTCTGTGAAGTATCTACTTTGAGTAGTGTGCCGGGATGGTTTAACCCTGAACCGGGGTCGACGAGTTCCGCGTGCTGGGCAGCCTCTCCTATGGGGGTTCTGTCCGGGGACTGTGGATGTGTGTGTAGCCGGCGTGGTCATGGCTAGTTGGTGGCCGCTGGGATGCGGACGCGGTAGTGGTTGGACAAGACGTTCAGGATTTGTTGCTGACGCTCGCCGCACTCCCCAGGGTTGCTCATCGGACCACCCACGCCCACAATCCTCGGAATCCAACTGAACGGTATTGGGGCTAGTCCGCTATGGCCCCAGGGGGTTAGCGACGTGTAGGCCGCGACGCTGTGCTGCCTCGCATAGCGCAGTGTCGGCACTGGTGAGGAGGTTCGCCTCGATGGTGATGGCCGCGGCAAGGTGGACTGCGTCGTAACCTCTCAATGCTTCGGCCTCAGCAAGGTCCCCGGCGTCGGCGACGAGTTGTTCGGTGGCCTCCACGACCGAGATCCCCTCGACGAGCGCGGTGAACTCTTGGATCGCGCGCCGGTGCTGACGTGCGTCGAGGCGCCCGTCGCGCCGGGCCGCAGCTAGCGCGGCTCGCCCTTCGACCACCACCAGGGAAACGGATGCCAACACATCGGCACTGTCCCAGATCAACTCAGCTTGGTCCGAGCCGTCCTCGTCGATGACCAGCTTCAGCAGCGAGGACGTGTCGACGTAGGTGATCACCGCCGCTGCTCCGCGACGAGGTCACTCACCGAACCCTTCGCCATGATGCGCTGGCTTGGTCGCGTCCGCTGCCTGCTCGTCGGTGGGCGGACTGCGCCTGACGCGACGAGAGCTGCAAGGCGATCGGTCGACTCATCGACGGCTGTCAGCCGCGCGATGGGTTTGCCATGCTCGGTCACGATGATCTGTTCGCCGCGCTTCACTCGGTCCAGGTATCGGCTGAGGTGGTTCTTGAGGTCGCGCACGCCGACCTCGTCACGTGTAGCGACTTTCATAGACGTATTGTAGCTACTTTCATTGTCGGAGGTCATGGCCCGCATTCGTCCGGCCCGTCGATGAGATCCCCGCTCTGCGAGATCGCCTCGCTGTTGCCCTGACCAGGCTGCGTTCGTGACGTCATCGCGGTTGTGGCCGTAGCTGGACCGAAGCTTCGCCGCTGGGTGTTCTGGTTGGTGGGGCTGGTTGGGGGGTCGGTAGCCTTGTGAGGCCCCATGGATCCTGTCGTTCGTTTTCGTCAGGCGGTCTGCCTGCTTGGGCGGTTCCCCGCCCTGGCCGGCGTCGACCTCGAGGTGGGCGCCGGTGAGATCGTGCTGCTCCAGGGGCCTAATGGGGCCGGAAAGACCACGGTGCTGCGGGCCTGTGCCGGGCTGGTTCCGGTGGTCGACGGTACGGCTGAGGTGCTCGGGGTGGACCTGCGGACCGACCCCCGGCCGGTCCGGTCGCGGGTGGGGTTGCTGGGACACGGCAGCGGGCTCTACGCCGACCTGACGGTGGCCGACAACGTGGCGTTCTGGGCCCGGGCCGGTCGGTCTCGGGCCACCGACGTCGACGCGGCCATGGCCAGGCTGGGCCTCGACGGGAGGTTGGCCGACGTGGCCGTGGCCAGGCTTTCGGCCGGGCAGCGTCGACGGGCGGCGTTGGCGGTGCTGGTGGCCCGTCGGCCCGAGCTGTGGCTGCTGGATGAACCCCACGCCGCCCTCGATCAGCAGGCCCGCGACCTGGTCGACGGATTGATGGTGGATGCTGTGGCCGCCGGGGCGACGGTGGTGTTCGTGTCCCACGAACTGGATCGGGCCGCGGTGGTCGCCCATCGCACGGTTCACCTCGCCGGAGGTATCGCGGCCGTGCCGTCGGGTGAGACGGTGGCGTCATGACCATCCTCCGAGACGCCGGGTTGGTGTTGGAGAAGGACCTGCGCCTGGAGATGCGCAGCCGGGTGGTCATGGCCCAGGTGATCCCGTTCGGGGTGCTGGTGCTGGTGTTGTTCGCCTTTGCGTTGGACCCCGACCGGCGGATCCTGGGCGAGGCAACGCCGGGCCTGTTCTGGCTGGCGGTGCTGTTCTCCACCCTGCTGGCGTTGCAACGCTCGTTCTCGGTGGAGGCCGCCGACGGGATAGGCGACGCCCTGCGGCTGTCGGGCCTGGACCCGGCGGGGATCTTCCTGGGCAAGGTGGCCGGCATCGCCGTGCATCTGCTGGTGCTTCAGGCGGTGCTGGTCGCCGGGGTCACGCTGTTCTACGGGACCACCCCCCACGGGGCTCCGCTGCTGGTGGCCACCTGCCTGGCCGCCACCGTCGGTCTGGCCTCGGTCGGTTCGCTCTACGGCATCTTGTCGGCGGGAATGAGGGTGCGAGACACCCTGTTGCCGCTCCTGGTCCTGCCGGTGGTGGCACCGGTGTTGATATCGGCCACGCAGGCCTTCGCCGCCGCCTACGCCCAGACCCCCGGGTCGGGCTGGCGCTGGCTGGGGCTGCTGACGGTTTTCGCGCTCCTTTACCTGGTGATCGGGATCCTGGCCTTCGAAAACCTCCTGGAGGAGCCTTGAACCCCCTGTTCCGAATGCACCCCGACGGCACCGCCTCGCGCGGTAGCCGGATCTTCGGGGTGCTCTTGGCGGTGGCGGTGGCGGTGTTCCTGGCCGTGGCCCTGGTGATCTCACCCCCCGACAGCGGCGCCAACGCGTCGGAGAACAGCATGGGTGAGCTGGTCCGGATCATGTACGTGCACGTGCCGGTGGCGGTGGCCTGCTACCTGGCGTTCTTCGTCACCGCGGTGGCCAGCGTGATGTACCTGATCCGCAAGACGGAAGGCTGGGATCTGCTCGCCGCGTCGTCGGCCGAGGTCGGCGTGGTGTTCACGCTGTTGACCCTGGCCACCGGATCGGTGTGGGGTCACATCGCCTGGGGCACCTGGTGGGAATGGGACCCACGCCTCACCAGCACCCTGCTGATGCTCATCGTCTACGTCGGCTACCTGGCCCTGCGCTCGGCTGTCCTGGACCCGGTGGTGCGGGCCAAGCGGGCCGCGGTGGTCGGCTTGGTGGCCTTCGCCAACGTCCCGATCGTGCACTACTCGGTGGACTGGTGGCGGGGGATCCACCAGCCCGCCACCATCAGCCGGCTCGACCCCACCATCGACGGGCTCAAGCTGTTCGCCCTCATGTTCGGGATGCTGGTGGCGGTGGCCGTCTACGGGTGGCTCATGATCCACCGCTTCAGACTGGAATACGTCCGGGCTCGCCTGGAGGAGAAGGGGTACGCCGTGTACACCATTCGTCGGGGTCGGGCCGTGGGCCGCCAGGTGCCACCCGAGGATCGGCGGTGGATGTGACCACGCCTCGCCATCCCGACGGGCCCGACACCCCCGACGACCGCGACCTGGACGAGGGTGGCCTGGACCTGACCCCCCGAGTGGCGTCGGATCAGAGCCCGCGGCGCCGAAGCTCGCGTCGCTGGGTGGCGGTCGGCGTGCTGGCCGGGCTGGCTGTGGTGGTGGTGTTCATCGTGATCCAGGCCCGTGGAGCCAGCCTCTACTACCGCAACGCCGACGAGGCGGTGGCCCAGCAGGAGACCCTCGGCCGGGACCGGTTCCGCCTCCAGGGAGTGGTGGTCGGTGAGCCCGTCGACGACGGCAACGCCAAGGTGTTCTCGGTGGCCTACCGGGGCGTGGCGGTGAAGGTCCGTCACACCGGCAAGGAGCCGGCGCTGTTCAAGCCCGGGCTGCCGGTGGTGGCCGAAGGGTCCTGGAACGCGGCTGGCACCGAGTTCGACAGCGACCGGCTGCTGGTCAAACACACCGAGGACTACAAGAAGGACGACAGCGGCGACTACGAGGAACAGCATCCCGACCGGGTGCCCGAAGCCTCGTGAACGCCGCTCTGGGCACGGGCGGCGTCGTCCTAGCCCTGGTCGGAGCCCTTGGCGGCATCGTCACCCTGGCGGTGGGACTGAGGGGTCGTCGCAGCGACCTGCTGCGCATGTCACGCACCTACGCCTTCATGGTCCTGGGCGGCGCGGTGCTGGCGGTGGCGGCCATGGAACGGGCCCTCATCACCCGGGACTTCTCTCTGGAGTACGTGGCCAACAACGGGTCGCACTCCACCCCCGCCCTGTTCAACGTGGCCACCCTGTGGTCGGCGCTGGAGGGGTCGATCATGTTGTGGGGGCTGATCCTGGCTGGCTACTCGGTGGCGGTGGTCATCAAGTTCCGGGACCGCCTCAACGACCCGCTGGTGGCCTGGGCGATGGTCGTGATGTTCGCGGTGTGCCTGTTCTTCTTCGGGTTGATGCTCGGCCCAGCCAACCCGTTCCGGGTGCTGGCCGACCCGCCGCTCGACGGCCCCGGCCCCAACCCGTTGTTGCAGAACCATCCCCTCATGGCGTTCCACCCGCCCATGCTGTACCTGGGCTACGTCGGCTTCACGGTGCCGTTCGCCTTCGCGGTGGCGGCGCTGGTCACCGGACGCTTGGGTGAAGGCTGGCTGGTGGAGACCCGCCGGTGGACGCTGATCGCCTGGATGTTCTTGACCATGGGCATCGTGGCCGGCGCCTGGTGGAGCCACGAGGTGCTGGGTTGGGGCGGGTACTGGGCGTGGGACCCGGTCGAGAACGCCTCGTTCCTGCCGTGGCTGACCGGCACCGCCTACCTGCACTCGGTGATGGTTCAGGAACGACGAGGGATGTTGCGGGTGTGGAACCTGTCGCTGTTGTGCGCCACCTTCGCCCTCACCATCTTGGGCACGTTCCTGACCCGTTCGGGTGTGATCGACTCGGTCCACGCCTTCAGCGAGTCGGCCATCGGGCCGCTGTTGTTGGGCTTCTTCGCGGTGATCGTGGCCGTGACCGTGGGCCTGGTCGGATGGCGGGGTGACCGGTTGCGGTCCCCGGCCCGATCGACTCCCCGGTGTCACGCGAGGGTGCGTTCCTACTCAACAACATCGTGTTCGCCGCTTTCGCCTTCGTGGTGCTGTTGGGCACCGTGTTCCCCCTGATCTCCGAGGCGCTGTCGGCCGAACGGGTGACCGTGGGCGAGCCCTACTTCGAGCGCATGACCACACCCATCGGGTTGGTGCTGTTGTTCCTCATGGCTGTCGCCCCCGTGCTGCCATGGCGCAAAGCATCAGGTGAGACGTTGCGGACCCGCCTGTTGTGGCCGGGTTGGTTCGGAACTGGGCTGTTGGCGTTGGCGGTGGCCTTGGGGGCCCGGGGCCTGGCCCCGCTGCTGGCGTTCTTCCTGGCCGGATTCGCCGGCGGTGCCGCAATCCGCCAGCTCTACCTGGCCACCCGACGTCAAGGGTGGCGGGGCCTCACCGGCCGAGCCAACGGTGGGATGATCGTCCACATCGGGGTGCTGATGATCGCGGTGGCATTGGCAGCGTCCAACAGCTACTCGGTGGAACGCGACGCCCGCCTGTGCGTGGAGTCGGCACCGGGATGTCCTTCCACCGTCACCGTACGAGGACATGAGATCACCTACCTGGGGCCGACGTCGGATGTGACCGCGGCCCGCCGACAGGTCGGGGCCAAGCTCGACGTGGGCGGCAAGGTGTTCGAGCCGGCCATCCAGCAGTTCGTGAACGGAACCCAACAGATCGGCAAGCCGTCGGTGCGCAACACCGCTCGAGACTCGGTGCTGTTGACCCTCACCGACCTGCCCGGCGCCGACGATTCGGTATCGGTGAAGATCATCGTTCAGCCACTGATCGTGTGGCTGTGGATCGGAGGTGGCGTTATGGCGATCGGTTCGTTGATGGCCATCTTCCCTGGGAGGCGGCGCGTCGGGACTGCACCGGTGTCGCGATGAACGGGCCCCGTCGTCCAGCGCTGGCCGCCGCGGTGGTGGCCGGGGTGGTGGTGATCTTGTTGGTGGCGCTGTTGGCCACCCGAGATCCGGCTACCGAACGAAAGTCCACCAGCAAGCTGATCGGCCAGCGAACCCCGGGTGTGGCCGGTGAGGTGCTGTTGGGTGAACCGTTCGACATCGGCGCCACCGACCGGTGGGTGGTGGTCAACTTCTTCGCCACCTGGTGCGCCCCGTGCGTCACCGAACACCCCGAACTGGTGAAGTTCTCCGAAGCCCACGCCAAGACCGGTGACGCCCGGGTCATCAGCGTCGTCTACTCCGACGATGCCGACGCGGTGCGAAAGTTCTTTGCCGAACGGGGTGGAGACTGGACCGTGTTCGACTCCGACCAGGGTCGTACCGCCTTGGATTGGGGGGTGGCCAAGGTCCCCGAGTCCTACCTGGTGACCCCCACCGGGTACGTGGCGGAGCGGTTCGTGAGCGGTGTCACCCAAGCGCAACTCGACGCGACCATCGACAGCTTCGAAGCGGCTGCTGCCGCCGAGGCGTCGACGACGGCGGGAACCAACCCGTGAGCGGATCGGTGAGGCAGGGGTGGTGGCCGTGGGTGGCCATGGCCGTGGTGGTCGGGGCGTTGCTGGCGGTGGGAACTCTGGGCGGCGACCCGCCCACCATGGAGGAACGGGCCCGCAACCTGGAGAAGTCGATCCGCTGCCCGTCGTGTGCCAGCCAGGCCGTGGCCAACAGCGACACCCCGGCCGCGGAGGCCGTCCGGGTGTTGATCGCGGAACGTCTCGAAGCCGGTGACTCCGACGAAGAGATCCGTGACTATGTGGCGTCTCGTTACCCCGATGGCCGTCAGCTTCTGTTGGACCCGGCCGGATCGGGTTTCGGGGCGTTGGTGTGGGCCCTGCCGGTGGCGGGTGCGGTGCTGGCTGTAGGAGCGTTGGGGTGGCGGTTCGGGGACTGGAAACCGCGCCGGGTCGAGGTGACCGAGGCCGACCGGGAACTGGTGAACGCGGCGCTGGCCGCGGACCAGCGCGGTGATGGGGCCACGGGCGCCGACAGGACAGTTGCCGACGGGACGGGTGTCGACGGGGAGGTCCCGACGTGACCGCCAAGGCAGGCGCTCGGTCGCCGTCCAAGCAGCCACGCCGGACCGCTCGGCTCGACCCCGATGAACTGGCGGCCCTCGAAGAACAGCGCGATTTCCTGCTGCGATCCATCACAGATTTGGACCGCGAACATGACGCCGGCGACCTCGACGACGCCGATCACCGCGCCCTCAGAGACGATTACACCGCCCGCGCCGCCGAGGTGCTGCGGGCCATCGAGGAGCAGAAGCAGGGCTTCGCCGACGCCCGTGCGCCCCGTGACGGTCGCCGAGCCGCGCTGGTGGCCGCGGGCGTCGTGGCGTTCGCGCTGGTGGCTGGTTGGACGGTGGCCCGTTCCATGGGCGCCCGGGAGGCGGGAGACACCATCACCGGGGGCGTCGACGTCAAGCAGTCGGCCAGCCAACGAGCCCAGGCCTGCGTGCAGAAGATCAACCCGGCGTCACCTGCCGCCGCGGTGGAGTGCTTCAAGGCGGTGCTCGACGATGACCCCCGAAACCCGGTGGCCAACACCTGGCTCGGTTGGCAGATCGGCCTGACCGCATCGCTGGCCGAAGGTGACGAGGCGGCGTCGTTGGAACAGGCTGCCGAACAACTGGTGGAGACCGCCATCGAGGTCGACCCCAACTACAGCTATGCCCGGGCCTTTCGGGCGGTGCTGGCCTTTCGGCGCGGCGAGTTCGAACTGGCCAAGCAGTACCTGGAGGAGTTCGAGGCCCACGACCCCTCGCCCGATGCCCGTTCGGTCATAGAACAACAGCAGTTGGCCGAGCGGATCGACGAGGCCCTCTCGGCGCCGACCGCCACTACCCCCGCCTCGACATCCTCGACATCCTCGTCCACCTCCGTTCCCCGAACGACAACCGTCCGAGGCTGATCAGGGTTGGCTCGCAGCGCCCGCAGGTCGTGGATCACCGAGGGCAGGCTGGCGGCCAGGCGGTCGACGTCGGCATCGGTGGTGTTCCAGCCCACCGACAGCCGCAATGAATGGTGGGCGTCGATGCCCATCGCCTCCAGCACCGGGGATGGTTCCAGTGATTCCGACGAGCAGGCACTGCCGGAATGGGCGGCGATACCGGCCCGGTCCAGGCCCAACAGCACCGCTTGGGGCTCCACCCCTTCCACGCCGACACAGACCAGGTGGGGGAGGCGGTGGTCGACGTTGCCGTACTGCTCGATGCCTTCGATCGAGGCGAGTACTTCTCGGATGCGGTTCGAGAGCCGGTCGGCCTCGGCGGCTTCGCTCGCCCAGCGGACCGCGCCATCAGGATCGACGGTCGAAAGTTCTTCGCACGCCGCGCCCAACCCCACCAGTTGGGCCACCGGCTCCAGCCCGGCCCGCCGGGCTCGCTCCTGATCGCCGCCCACCAGCAGCGCCGGTATGCGCAGGCCCCGTCTGACCAGCAGGGCTCCGGTGCCGGCTGGTCCCCCCAACTTGTGGCCGCTCACCGACATGAGATCAGCGCCCAGGTCGGTGAAAGAGATGTCGAAGCGCCCGACCGCGGCGGCGGCATCCACGTGGACCAGGACCCCCCGTTCGCGACAGGCCGAGACCACCTCGGCTACCGGCTGGATGGTGCCCACCTCGTGGTTGGCCCACTGGATGTGGACCATCGAGGTGTGGGCATCAATGGCGTCGACCACCCCGGTCGGGTCAACCCGACCGGTCCCGTCGACCGGAACCACGGTGACCGGTCCGGCTCGCCCCGCCGCCAGTCGCACCGCGGAATGCTCGACGGCGGTGACCACCTGATGGCCCGGCGTGCCGGTGCGGTCGGTGGCCCGGGTGGCGCCACCCCACACCGCAGCGGCGATTGCTTCGGTGGCTCCACTGGTGAACACCACTTCCCGGGTTCTGGCCCCGACGAGCCCGGCGACGTGATCGCGGGCCGTCTCCAACGCCACTCGGGCGGTGAGGCCCTCTTGGTGGATTCGGCCCGGGTCGCCGGTCAACGAAGTGAGTGCCTCGACCATGGCCCGCCGGGCCGCGGGCCGCAACGGAGTGGTGGAGGAGTGGTCCAGGTAGGCCCGGTGCGGCGATAGCGACACGGCTCGAGCCTAAGGGCGTACCGTGGGCTCAGCCCACCGAGGTGATGCAGGTGGGGTCGCCGCCAGCTCGGGAGGCCTCGGTCTCGGCGGCGGCCTCGCCGTAGAGGGCGCCCAGCATTCCTCTGACCATTCCCCGGTCGACGGCGCAGATGACGGGGTGTTCCAAGGCGACGTCACCAAACGGGCAGTGGTCGGACACGATGCGCAGACCACCTGGAGTTTCCTCGGCGTGGGCCGCGAACCCGTGTGCCGAGAGGGCATCGGCGACGGAGTGGAGGGCGGCGCGGAACGAACGCTGTGCATCGCCGACCTGGCCCATCGCCGCGGCCAGGGTCTGGCCGTACTCGACACCCACCTCTTCGGCCAGGGCGGTGGCCTCGGCCTCGGGCAAACGGGCCAGGGCTCGACCCAGAAGCGTGATGATCAGTTCGTCGTGGCGGACGGGCAGCTCTACCAGCACGGCCTCGGCCCGGGAGCGGTATCGCTTGGACGGCCGGCCTGCGCCCGGCGGCCCCGGAATCCGACCGATGGTCACCTCTAGGTGGCCGCCGGCCACCAGCTTGTCGAGGTGGTGGCGGGCCACGTTGGCGTGGAGCTCGAACCGCTCGGCCACCTCGGTGGCGGTGACCCCGTCGGGCTGCTCGTGCACGAACAGGTAGATGTCTCGTCGGGTGGGATCGCCGAAGGCCGATGTGAGGGCCGAGACCGCGGAGGCGAAGTCGGTGGGGCTGAGGGCTGGAGCCTCCCGCGGACTGAACTTCGCCGAGGTCACCCCGGTATTCTACCTATGTCTGTAGGAGAAATTCCCCACGTCAGGAAGCCAACGTGCCCACCGAAGCTGAGATCATCGAGGCCATCCGTCCGGTCCAGGACCCCGAGCTGCATCGCAGCATCGTCGACCTCGGGATGCTCAAGGAAGTGGTGGAGTCCGACGGCGCGGTGCGGGTGTTGGTGGCGCTGACCACTCCGGGGTGTCCGCTCAAGAACGAGATCACCCGTCGGGTGGAGGAAGCGGTCACTGCCCTGGAAGGGGTTCGGGCCGTACGGGTCGACTTCACCGCCATGACCGCCGAGGAGCTGGCCGGCCTGCGCCAGCAGCTCAACGGGAACCCGGCCGCCACCGCCGGAACCAACCAGGCCCACGGTCACGCCGAAGGTCGAGCCGTTCCCTTCGCCGATCCGTCGAGCCGGACCCGGGTGCTGCTCATCGCCTCGGGCAAGGGCGGCGTGGGCAAGTCGTCGGTGTCCACCAACCTGGCCGTGGCCTTGGCCCAACGAGGTCGTTCGGTGGCCATCGTCGACGCCGACGTGTGGGGCTTCTCCATCCCCAAGATGCTCGGCATCACCCACGACCCGGTGGTGATCGACTCCATGCTGGTGCCGCCCGAGGCCCACGGTGTGCGTTGCATCTCCATGGGGTTCTTCGCCAACGAGGACCAGGCCGTGATCTGGCGCGGACCGATGCTGCACAAGGCCCTGGAGCAGTTCCTCACCGACGTGTTCTGGGACGAACCCGACTTCTTGATCATCGACCTCCCACCCGGCACCGGTGACGTGTCGCTGTCGATCAGCCAGTTCCTGCCCCGCGCCGAGGTCTACGTGGTGACCACCCCCCAACCCGCGGCTCAGCGGGTGGCCCAGCGGGCGGCGGCCATGGCCGAGAAGGTGCACCTCGAGGTCAAGGGTGTGATCGAGAACATGGCGTGGTTCACCGGTGACGACGGTGTTCGTTACGAGATCTTCGGGGCCGGTGGTGGTCAGGAACTGGCCGACAAGCTCGACGTGCCCCTCCTGGGTCAGATCCCGCTTCGCAACGACCTGCGAGAGGGCTCCGACGAGGGCCGTCCGGTGGTGGCCGCCGACCCCGGCAGCGAAGCATCACAGGCCTTCGCCGCCATCGCCGAGCAGGTCGACGTGGCCTTGGCTCCCACCCGCCGCTACAACCCCGGGCTGTCGCTGCTCAACGGCTGAACCCGGTCCCGCCGATCAACCCCCACCCTGCGTGACCGGCGCCACATACCGGTACAAGGGTCAAGATCTCACCGGCCCCGCCGACAGGAGGAACATCCCTGGGGGAAGGTGCCTGCGTGACGTCGACGGGAACCGATGCTGATGTGGAGAGCCGGGCGACGCTCGCGGCCATCCACGCGCTCGGGGTCCTGGATGCCCACGACGATCCTCACCTGAGATCACTGGCCGTGCTGGCCGAGCAGATGGCCGGGGGATCGCTGTCGGTTTGGCTGCGGGGTCCGGTCCCGCCGTTGGCCGACGGCGTTCCGTCGCCGGCGGCGCTGGTGCCGGTGGTGGAGGGCCTCGGTGGTGGCGACACCGGCCACCGACATCGCAGTGCCGGTATCGGTTGGCGGGGTGCACGTCGGTGAGGTGCGGGGGGTGGCGTTCCTGTCGAGGCGGTCCGGCACGTGGCGGCCGAGGTGGAGGCGCCCTCCAGCGTCGACTCACCGAGGCCCGGCGGGACCGCGACGGCAACCCGGTGGGCGTGGTGGTGGTCGACGACGACCTTGCAGGTCATCTGGGCGAGTGCTGAGGCGGTGGCGTTGGGGCTGGGCGGTGGGGCGCGACCTGGTCGGCTCACCGGTGTTGGACCTGGTGCGATCCGACGAGATCGAGGTGGCCGCCGACCTGCTTCGACGCGGCGTGGGCGGAACCGGGCGCAGCGCCACCGTGGCCGTACACCTCAACACTGCACCGGGGGATGCGCCGCTGTTCGACGTGTGGGTCGAGAACCGCTTGGGCGACAGCGACGTGGGGGTGATGGCCTTTGCCGTGCGCATTGCCGATCCCGCGTCGGAGTTGGCCCTTCTGGGTGACCAGATGTTCGTGCTCAACCGCCTGAGCGCCGGGGAACCGCTAGGTGAGGTCCTCCATCGGGTGATCGACCTGTTGGAGCACCGAGATCCCCACGCCTCGGCCTGCATCATGGAGTACGACCCCGTCGACTCAGCCCTCCACCCCCTGATCGCCCCGCATCTGCCGGTTCCGGTGATCGGTGCCCTGATCGGGCTTCGGCCCCGAGTCGGCGGCCCAGGAGGGTCGGGCTCCTTCCACGCCGACGTCGGCCAGTTCAGCCCCGACATCTCGACCGATCCGGCCTACGCCGAGCTGGCCCCGGTGCTGGCCGCCCATGGGATCCGGGCGTGCTGGTCGATCCCGATCCGATCGTTCAACGACGGCAGCCAGCTCGGAACCATCGACATCTATCGCACCGAGGCCGGGCACCCGTCTGACACGGAGTCCAGGGTGCTGTCGCTGGCGTCTCGCCTGGCCGCCATCGCCATCGACCAGGACGCCCGCGAGCGCGACCTGCGCCACCAGGCCATGCACGACCCGCTCACCGGCCTACCCAACCGGGCCATGTTCTCCGAACGGCTGGCTGAGGCGGCCGAGGACGGCAACGTCGGGGTGCTGTTCCTCGACCTGGACCGGTTCAAGCTGGTGAACGACACCCTGGGCCACGAGTTCGGCGACGAGGTGCTGCGGGCCGTGGCCGAACGTCTCGAGGAAGCGGTGGAGGACCCGGTGCTGGTGTCCCGCTTCGGGGGAGACGAGTTCATCGTCTTGGTGCCCAAGGTCGATGGCCCCGAAGACCTGGTGAGGGTGGGTGAAGAACTGTTGACCGCCCTCACCGTGCCCTACACGGTTCGTGATCACCGGGTGGTCCTCCGGGCCAGCGTCGGGGCGGCATTGTCAATCCATCCGCCCGAGGACCCGCGGTCACTGGTGAGAGACGCCGACACCGCGCTATACCACGCCAAGGAACGGGGCCGGGGCCGAGTCGAGGTGTTCGACGATCAGATGCTCCAGGCTGGTGCCGAACGGGTGCGCATCGAGAGGGTGTTGCGGGAGGCGATCGAAGGTGACGGGATCGTCGTCCACTTTCAACCCGACCGTGCGCCTCGAAGACGGCATGGTGCTCGGGGCCGAAGCCTTGGCCCGTTGCGAAGCCCCCGCCGGCGGGATCTTGCCACCGGTGCTGTTCATCCCGGTGGCCGAGGAGGTGGGTCTCATCCCCGCCCTGTTCGAGACCGTTCTCACCCAGGCATGTGAGGCCGCCATCGCTTGGAACCAGACCCGCGAGCACCCCTTCGTGGTGTGGGTGAACCTCTCGCCCACCCAGCTCGGCTCGGTGGCGGTGGTCGAACAGATCTCCCGGATCTTGACCTTGACGGGCGTGAACCCGGCGTGGATCGGTTTCGAGGTGACCGAGAGCGGCATCCTGCCCGACCCCGAGCAGGCCGCCGAGTTCTTGAGCCAACTCCGGGCCCTCGGGGCGCGGATCGCCATCGACGACTTCGGCACCGGATACTCATCTCTGGGTACCTCCAGAGTCTGCCGGTTGACACGGTGAAGTTGGATCGGAGCTTCGTGGTGCGCGCCGGTGACGATCCCAGGAGTCGGGCCATCGTGGGGTCGGTGGTGGAGCTGACCAAGGCCATGTCGCTGTCTTGCGTGGCCGAAGGCGTGGAGACCGTCGATCAGCTCGATGTGGTGACCGAGCTGGGCTGTCCCGCAGTGCAAGGTTTCGTGTTCGCCCGGCCCGCTCCGGCCGACGAACTGACCGACTGGTTGTCGACCCGACCCTGAGCCCGGGCCGACAACCTCAGGTCGCCAATCCCAGGGGTCAACCGGTGTAGTTGGGTTCCCGTGCCATCGGCTGAGCGCCGGGTGCAGTTGGGGGACGGTTGCCCACCACGGTCGTGGTCGTGTGCTCACCGCCGGTGTCGGGGGTGTCGACCATCAATATGTCGGTGTTGGCGTCATGATGCCTCGGTCCACGACCCGTCGGCGTCAGACGTCTCGACCACGTAGCCCTCGGGGTAGGTGGCGCCGCGGTCCAGGTAAATGGTGGTCGGGCCCTGGGCGTCGTTGTCGGTGAAGGTGATCTTCAACGTCTGGGTGTTGTGATCCCAGTGGGTGCGGACTGGGCGTCCGGCGATGGCCCGCGCGTAAGGCTGGAACAGGCGCCCGATGTTGGGCCTGGCATTGCCGGCCTCGTCGAAGGGGCAGTAGCCGCCGCCCCGGCACATCTGGAACATCGACCAGCCCGACGTCACTTCCTCCATCGTCTGGAGCGAAAGGTCGACGAACTCGTCCATGCCGGGTAGGTCGGGGTGGGCGATGCCCCACTCCCCGACGAGCATCGGCATGGGGTACTTGTCGGTGTAGGTGGTGATGGCGTCGCGCCACTTGGTGAAGAACTCGGGGTTGATCTCGATCTTGCCGTCGGGGGAGTAGGTGGCGATCTCGATGTCTGGGTCGTACATGTGGGGGTAGAAGGCCACCTTGGGTCCGGTGATGCGGCCCAGGCTGGTGGCGACACCGAGCGAGGCCAGGTTCGGCGGTTCGAAGAACACCCAGTGGTCCGCGTCGACCGCCGAGATGGCATCGGTGAGGCGCTGGAACATGGGGGTGAGCTGCTCGCGCTCCACCCGTGCCGCGGAGGTGAATATGTCTTCACCGGGTCGCTGCTTCCCGAAGGGTTCGTTCATGAGGTCGTAGCCGAACAGCGCGGGGTGGTCCTTCACCCGGTTGACCACAGCCAGCCAGGCGTCGATCTGTTGCTGGCGCAGATCGGCGTCCTCGTAGAGGTGTTCGAAGGCGGCCTGAACCGCGGGCTGGAGGTAGGACAGCAACCAGTTGTCCTGCTCCTCGAAGGGCAGGCCGTCGTCACGGGTGGCCCACGCCGGGACACCGTGGGACCCGAACTTCTCGCCGTAGACGTCCTGGTGCATGTCCAAGATGACCTTGATGCCGTGATCCTCGGCCCGGTCCAAGACGATCTCGAGTTGGTCGAGGAAGGACTCGTCGATCTGGTCCATCTCGGGTTCGAGGTGCTGCCAGAAGAATCCGACCCGGACGTGGTCCATGCCCCGGGCGGTGGCGGCCTCCAGCATCTGGTCGGTCACGTCGGCGGCCGGTTCGGAGGTCTTGACGTTGAAACCCCGGAAGATCTGGGCCCGTCCCGAACTGTCGGTGATGTACACCCGGCCGTCGGTCCCGGTGACGGTGCCCCACCTCGCCACGGGTCCGGGGCCGGTGTCGGCCTTGGCCGACGCTGGGCTGGTGGTCGATCCGAGCGGGAAGGCCAGCGCCGCTACGGCGGCAACGACGGCCAAACCCCGGCGGCGTGAAAGGCGATGAAACCGCCGAGAACTGGACGTCGTGGTGGTGGCCATGGGCTAACGGTATCTCACGGACGGTGAACGTGAGCCTTCGCTCGGTTGTGGGATCGGGGGTGTAGAGGCCGGGCGAACCTGCCGATGCAACGGGCATGGCTCTCCCCGCTCTCCTTCGCCGTCGTCGCCTCGCCGTGGCTGGGCTCGTTCCCGTAGCGGTTGCCGCGGTGCTGACCGCTTGTGGCCCGACGGTTCCGGGCACCGAATGCCCGATGTTCCCGTCCAACAGCCACTGGCATGCACCGGTCACCAACGCCCCGGTTCTCACCAACTCCACCAACCTGGTCAACACCGTCGGTGCCACCAAAGGGCTCAAGGCCGACTTCGGTTCTGGATTGTGGGAAGGCGGACCCATCGGCATCCCGTTCGTGGTGGTCGCCCCCGGCCAGCCCAAGGTGAACGTGACCTTCGAGTACGACGACGAGAGCGACCATGGCGGCTACCCGGTCCCCGCCAACCCACCGATCGAGGGCGGGCCCGACAGCGACGGCGACCGCCACATCCTCATGGTGGAGCCAGCCGAGTGCAAGCTCTATGAGCTGTATGCCGCCTACCCCAACGGTGACGGAACGTGGCACGCCGGATCCGGTGCCATCTGGGATCTGCGCTCCAACGCACAACGTCCGCTGGGCTGGACCTCCGCTGACGCCGCTGGCTTACCCATCGTCCCCGGCTTGGTCCGCTACGACGAGGTGGCGGCAGGCAAGATCGAACACGCCATCCGCATGACCGTGCCCCAGTCCCGGCGCACGTACCTGTGGCCCGCCAGCCACTTCGCCAGCTCCAGCACCGATGTCAACCGGCCGGCCATGGGCCAACGGTTCCGCCTCAAGTCGACGGTCAACGAGAACAACTATCCGGCCCAGGTCCGCCCGATCATCGTGGCCCTCAAGACCTATGGGGCCATCATCGCCGACAACGGGTCCTCGTGGTACATGTCCGGAGCCCCCGACGAGCGGTGGGACAACGACCAGCTCCAGACGTTGAGCCAGATCAAGGGATCGGACTTCGTGGCCGTCGACGGGTCGGGGATGATGATCGACGTCAACTCCGGACAGGCTCAACCCATCCCCTGAGGTTCCGGCTGTGGCACGCTGCCAGGCGTGCCACAGCCGCTTCAGCTCCGCTTCGTAAAGTCCGCCGATCGGCTCGACGCGCTCCCCCCCAGCCCGGCCGAGGTGGCGGTGGTGGGCCGTTCCAACGTGGGCAAGTCTTCGTTGCTGAACGCGCTGGCCCGGCGCAACAAGTTGGCTCACGTCTCCAAGACCCCGGGTCGGACCCAGCTCCTCAACCTGTTCGAGCTGCCCGACGGCACCACCGTGGTCGACTGCCCGGGCTACGGCTACGCCGCGGTGTCCAAGTCGATGCGGGCCGGGTGGCAACAGATGATCGAGGGTTACCTCACCGAGCGCCAGGAACTGGTGATGATCATGGTGCTGGTCGACGGTGAGGTCGGCCCGACCAAGCTCGACGTGCAGCTCCTGGAATGGTTGCGCGCCGAGAACCTGCCGTTCGCGGTGATCGCCACCAAGCACGACAAGGTCAAGTCCTCGCTGCGGGAGAAGCGTAAGAAGGACGTGGCCGAGGGTTGCGGCCTGGAGAAGAACGAGGTGATCTGGGTCAGCGCCGCCAAGAACGTGGGCATCGACCGCCTGGCCGACCAGGTCCGGGAGTGGCTGGCCGAGTGATCGACCGGGTCAGTCGTTGCGGCCCCGGTCTCGCCTGATGGTGGCCTTGCGACCCCGGATGGTGGTGTTGCGCATGGCCCGGATCACGTCTTCGGCTGATCCGGCCGGTACCTCGACCAGGCTGAACTTCTCGAAGATCTGGATGGCCCCGATGTCTCGACCCTGAAGCCGGCTCTCACCGGTGATGGCCCCGACCAGGTCACCGGGGCGCACCGAATCCATCTTGCCGACGTTGATGAACAGCTTGTCGACGTCGCCATCGCCGCCCCGACTGCGGTCCCGGTCTCGACCCCCCCGGTCACCCCGGTCACGGTCGGGTCGGGGGCCACGATCTCGGTCACGCGGGCCACGATCCCGGTCCGGGCGGTCCCGATCACCACGGTCGCGTCGGGGACGATCGGCGGCGTCGGGTATCTCCTGGTCGTCGACCGCGCTGCCGCTGGTGGCATCGTGGGCCAGTTTGAGGGCGGCGGCAGCCACGTCGGCCAGCTCGAACTCGCCGGCCAGAGCCTCTACCGCGGGCAGGAACCGGGCGGAATCATCGGCCTCGAGGGCCTCGCGCAGAGACCCCAAGATCTGTTCGTTCTGGGCGGCGCGCAGGTCGGCCACCGTCGGCACCTTCTCGGGGGAGAGCTTGCGTCGAGCCACCCTCTCGATGTTGGAGATCTGACGGCGTTCGCGGGGCTCGGCCAGGGTGATGGCCACCCCTTCTCGACCGGCTCGACCGACCCGGCCCACCCGATGCACGTAGGACTCGGGGGCCGAGGGAACGTCGTAGTTGACGACGTGGGTCAGATGGTCGATGTCGAGGCCACGGGCGGCCACGTCGGTGGCCACCAACAGGTCGGCGGCCCCGGAGCGCAGACGGCCCATGACCCGGTCTCGTTGGAGCTGATCCATACCTCCATGGAGAGCCTCGGCCCGATAGCCCCTTCCGTTGAGGGTCTCGGTGAGCTCGTCGACCTCGGTGCGGGTCCGACAGAACACCAGGGCAGCTTCGGGGGCCTCGACGTCGAGGATCCGACCGAGGGCCGCGGGCTTGTGGGCCCGGGCCACCACGTAGACCCTCTCACTGACCCGGGGTGCCTCGCCTTCGGGGGGTCTGTTCGGCCTGGATGCGGATCCGCACCGGGTCGGTGAGGTGGCGCCGGGCGATGGCCTCGATGCGGGGAGGCATGGTGGCCGAGAACAGGACGGTCTGGCGGGTGTCGGGGGTGGCCTGGAGGATGGCGTCCAGGTCCTCGGCGAAGCCCATGTCCAACATCTCGTCGGCCTCGTCGAGCACCACGATCTCCACGTGGTCCAGGTTCAAGGTGCCCCGGTTGATGTGATCGATGGCCCGGCCCGGGGTGGCCACCACCACGTGCACGCCCCGTTGGAGGACCTTGAGCTGGCGGACGATGGGCTGGCCACCGTAGATGGGCAGGACCTCGGTGCCGAGGTGGCGGCCGTACTTGTAGATGGCCTCGGACACCTGGACGGCAAGTTCTCGGGTCGGGACCAGGATCAGAGCCAAGGGTTCGGGAGCGGCACCTTCCACCACCCGCTCCAAGATGGGCAGGGCGAATGCCGCCGTCTTGCCGGTGCCGGTGGCGGCCTGACCGACCAGGTCGCGGCCGGCCACGATCTCGGTGATGGCCTCGCGTTGGATCGGAGTCGGTTCCTCATAGCCCAACCCGGTGAGGGCGCGCAGCACCTCGGGACGGAGGCCCAACTCGGCGAATCCCCCGGCGGGGTCGGTGATCTGGTCGGTCCCGGATGGAACGTCGTCTGACATGGAACGGCTCCACGGGCTCGGTGAACTCCACCAGTCTCGCACCGCTTCGTCACAAACCCCTATCTGAGGGTCAGACCGGGTGTAGCTCGTTCAGTTCCGCGGTGTTGTCGACCAGGATTCGCCGGCGGTCGGCGTCGCAGAGGTGGTCCAGCTCGGACAGGTATTGGGCTGGTTCGGGGAGGGCTTCGATGTGGGGCCAGTCGCTGCCGAAGATCACCCGGTCCACCCCCACCGCCGTGATCACGTCGTCCACCCGGTCTTCCCAGAACGGGTTGATCCACACGTGGCGGCGGAACGTCTCCACCGGGTCTTCGGGGAACCAGCCGTTCATCTTGCGGGCCAGGATCTCCAGCCGGTCGAACAGGCCGGGCACGAACTTGGACCCGTTCTCCACCGACGCCACCCGGAGGTTGGGGAAGCGGTGGAACAGGTTGTCGCAGATGAGTGCCGACAACCAGTCCTCGATCGGCCGTTCCAACTGGAGCATGCGGATGGGTTGAGGGATTCCGCCGAAATCGGTGGTGAAGCCGTCTCGGGCATAGCCGTGCGCGGTGTACCCGCTGTCGCCGGCGTGGACCACCACGGTGATTCCCGCCTCGTTCACCCGAGCCCAGAACCGATCGAACTCTGGTGCTCCGGGCGAGCGGGGGCCGTTGCGGGTGGTGGCCGCCGCCGGTCGGGTCACGATGGTGTGGGCCCCGTTGGCCAACGCCCACTCGAGTTCGGCACAGGCCCAGTCGACGTCGACCAGCGTGATGTAGGGCGCGGCGAAGATCCGGTCCTGGTAGGCGAAGCCCCAGTCCTCGGCCAGCCACCGGTTGAAGGCGCTGAACAGCAAGGTCACCGCCTCGGGGTCGTCCTTGAGCGGTTCCTCGTAGATCATGCCCATGGTGGGGAACATCCAGCACCGATCCACGCCCTGGGCGTCCATCACCGCCAGGCGGGCGTCTCGGTCGCGGTACTCGGGTCGGATCGGTTCGTGTCGTCGGAGCAGTTCCAGCGGGTCGTCGCCGTGGGGGTTGCCTCGGAAGTAGTCGGCCAGCACCCCCGGTGGGGCCACCGGATCGAAGGTGGCGTTCTTGACCCCCCGAAAGACCTGGCCGCCGAGAACCGGGTAGGACCGGCCGTCGATGGTCGCCCACTGGAACACCCGGGCCCCATGGGTTCGGTCCAGGTGCCGGGTCACGCAATCCAGCGCCTCGTAGTAGTGGTTGTCAGCATCGAACATCATGGTCACCCCTCACGCGTCAGCGCCCCGCCCAGGCTAGAAGCCGTCGGCACGCCCTCTTGCCAGAGGCGGGTCAGTGACTCACCTCTGACTGGCCGGCTGGTGTGCTCGGTGGCCGGCGCGTTCGGAGAACTCGTCCAGGGCCTCAACTACCTGGGGGGCCATCCATTTCCGGTTGCGGTAGTTGCCCGAGACCTTGGTGAGGATGCCTTGGTTCACGAGGTGCTCGATCGCGCTGTTCGCGTTGGTGGCGGCAACACCGAGCTCGCGCTGCACCAGGGGTGAATCGATCACCGGTTGGCGGATCAACAGATCGGCGAGCCGATGAGCGGCGGCTCCGCGACGAACTGTTCCGTCATCACCAACCACGATAATCCCATTTAGGGCAGAAGTGCTACTAGAGATCCCACGGAACCTGCGGGTTGATATGACCGCAAAACCGTCGAACAGGTGCTTCGGTAGATGTGACCGTGGTGGGCACGTCGGAATCGGCGCCGGCCCGGTGGGCCCAGGGCGCGCTCAGATGGGGAGGTCGCCGGTGGCGGTGCGGGTGCTGGCGTGGTCGCGGTAGGCGGAGATGGTGCGTTGGGCGATGCGCATCTGGTGGATCTCATCGGCGCCGTCGGCGAAACGGGCCCAACGGGCGTGCTGGTACATGTGGGCCAAGGGGGTGTCGGTGGAATAGCCCAGGGCCCCGTGCACCTGGATGGAGCGGTCGATCACCCGGCCCAACATGTTGGCCACGAAGTGCTTGGCCATCGACACCTCGCTCTTGAAGTCGAGCTTGTTGTCGATGCGGTAGGCGGCGTGCAGGACCATGAGCTTGGCCTGGTAGAGCTCCATGGTGGAGTCGGCGATCATCCATTGGATGCCCTGCTTCTCAGCCAGCATCGAACCGTGGGAGAACCGGTTCAGTGACCGGTCCACCATCATGTCCAGCGCGGTTTCGGCCTGCGCGATCCAGCGCATGCAGTGGGCGAGGCGGGCCGGGCCGAGCCGGTACTGGCCGAGCATGTGGCCCTGACCCCGTCCACCCAACATGTTCTCGGCCGGAACCCGTAGGTCCTCGATCACGATCTCGGAGTGGCCGGTGCCGCCGTGCATGGTCTCGACCTCTCGCACCCGGTTCCAGCCCGGCTGGTTGGTCTCCACGATGAAGGCGGTGTTGGCGGCCTGGGGCAGGTCGGGGTTGTCCTCGGTCCGACAGATCAAGATGGCGAAGGTGGCCCGGCGGGCATTGGAGATGAACCACTTGTGGCCGTTGATCACCCACTCGTCGCCGTCTTGTACCGCGGTGGTGCGGATGAGGGTGGGGTCACTGCCCGCCACCTCGGGTTCGGTCATGGCGAAGCAGCTCATCTGGATGCCCTCGCACAGCGGCCTGAGGTACTTCTCCTTCTGCTCGTCGGTGGCCCAGTGCAACAGGGTGTGCATGTTGCCTTCGTCGGGAGCCATGCAGTTGAACACGAAGGGCCCGTAGTAGGTCTTGGCCGCTTCGGCTTGGACCATGGCCAGCTCAACATGGCCGAGGCCCATCCCGCCCCACTCGGCGGGCATGTGGGGGAGCCAGATGCCGGCCTCTTGGGCTTTGGTCCGCATGCCCAATAGGGCCGTGATGTACTCGGCGCGATCCTCGATGTGGTCAGGGTCGGTGAGTTCGGCCTCGGTGGGTTTGATGACCTCGTCGACGAAGGCCCGGACCCGCATCCGCAGGTATTCCAGTTCCGGCGAGAGGGTGAAGTCGATGGCCATGGCGGCAACCTACCGTCCCGCCCCACCCCTGTCTTGACCTGCTGGTCAAGAACTCCGGTTGGCCGACGTGGTGAAATGGGTGGGTGAATCCGGCTGAACGCGTCCGAATAGTGACCGAGACCGCCAGGGCGGTGCTCGATGGCCGTCTCGATGCCTCCGTCGGGGCCCAGACCCTGGCCATCCAGGAAACCCAGATCGCCCCTCACCTGCGCGGTGACCGCATCGACGTGACTCAGGCCGAGGCCGACACGGTGGCCCTCACGCTGCGCCGACTTGGCGAGCAGGTGTCGGACCTCTCGCCCACCAAGCACGACCCCGAGGCGACCCTGGAGATGGCTCGCATCCTCGGCGAGCTCGCCCAAACCCTCCGCTAGTGCAGTTCGGTCGGTCCCGGTTCGCTGGGCACCACGGTGGTGCGGGCGCGTGGCAGGATCGAACATCTCGGTGGCAGATCGCTCACCGATCAGAAGGAGACTCCATGAACCACCTCTGTTCCATCGCCGCGGCCAGTCTCGCCGGTGTGCTGCTGATCAGCGCCCCGGCATGCTCCAGCGACAAGGCAGACGACGCCAAGGAGACCACCACCACCGCTCCAGCGGTCGACGACCAGGGCAGTGCCTCGTCGGACGAGTCCACAACCACGGCTCCGACGGTCGACGACCAAAGCAGTGCCTCGTCGGACGAGTCCACCACCTCCGTGGCCGAAGGTGAGGGCAGCGAAGGCACCGAGGAGGGTACGGGAACCGTGACGTTGAGGATGGGCGAGGGTCAGGCGACAGCAGACAAGACGATCACGTTCACCTATTACGGCGGGTTCGAGCCGGCCGAACTCGAGGTAGGCGTGGGCGAGATGTTCACGTTCAAGGCCGGTGACGAGAATGTTCACTTCGTGAATTTCGATGGCAGCGGTGGCGCCTTGGTCATCCGGGGCCCCGTTACCGAGACCTTCAGCATCGACGCCCCCGGCACATACACCTTCACTGAGGACAGGTCCGGTGAGACCATGACCGTCACCGTCTCCTGACAGCGGAGGGACCGTGGCGACGGTTCAGGGGACAACACCTCGAATGGGAAGATGGCTCCGGAGTTGGTTCCGCCACTGAGATGCCCGGATGACTTGGCACCCCAACGGGCGATTGCATCGGTGAGGACGGCGCAGGTGTGCAGGTGCGCGCTTGAGATGCTGCCGATGGAATTGTTGATGCCGGCAACGGGGACAGGGGTGTGGGTATTGGTGGTCGTACCGTTGCCGAGCTGCCCATAGTTGTTCTTGCCCCAGCAGGAGATTGGAGGTCCCCGCGGATCTGGGGGGCATCATCTTTGAGGAGATGTGATGCCAGAGAAGCGCATGAAGTGCGACCGGGAGTTCAAAGACGGTGCGGTGAGGCTGGTGCTTGACACTGGTCGACCGATCGCTGAGGTTTCCCGGGAGATCCAGGTTCATCCGGGCACGCTTGGGAACTGGCTCGATATGGCCCGTGAGGCTGAGCGGCCTGATGGCCTTGGGTTATCCGAACGTGAGGAGCTGTTGAAGCTCCGGAGAGAGGTGCATGAGCTGCGGATGCAGCGTGATGTGCTCAAACGATCGGTGGTCCTTTGGGTGGACGAGGCGATGGGCCGGCGGCCGTGACCGCCCACATCGCAGCCCAAAGGACCGAGCACAGAGTTCCGGTGGCGACATCGTGTCGTGCCTTGGGGGTTTCAGAATCGTGGTTCTATCGGCACCACAACGCTGAGCCGACTCCGGCTGCTAAACGGCGCGCCGAGCTCGACGTTGCGGTCGCTGAGGTGTTCGCTGCTCATGACGGCGAGTACGGGTCACCGCGGATCCATGCCGAGCTGATCGAACGATCCGAGTGGGCCCGCCTCGACGTGAAATCGGTGGCGGTGTCGATGAGCCGCCAGGGCCTGGTGGCCAAAGCCAAGCGGGTCCGGCGATCGCTTACGCGACCGGACAAGACGGCCTACAAGTTCCCGAACCTGTTGAACCGCCAGTTCAACCCGGCCGCTGCGAACGTTGCGTGGGTTGGCGACATCACTGAGATCAAGACCTGGGAAGGCAAGCTGTACCTGGCGACGGTGATCGACCTCTACAGCCGCCGGCTGATCGGGTTCGCGATCGCCGAGCACTGTCGGGCGCCACTGGTGTGTGATGCGTTGAAAATGGCCATCGCCGCCCGGGGCGGCAAGGCCAACATCGGCGGAGTCATCATGCACACCGATCGCGGCAGCCAGGGCAGTACACCTCTGACGCGTTCACCGGCCTGTGCCGCCGCCAGGGCATCACCCAGTCGATGTCAAGAGCCGGGTCATGCCTGGACAACGCCGTGGCCGAATCGTTTTTCGCCACCCTCAAGACCGAGGTCGTCTACCGGACCGTGCTCGCCACCCGGGCCGGCGCTCGCCACCGAATCACAACTTGGATCGACCGCTACAACCGGATCCGTCGCCACAGCCACTGTGGCTTGAAAGCCCCGATCACCTACGAGAAACTGACCACCCCAGCGGCCACTGCCGCCTAACCCCCGGCCTCCACGATCCGTGGGGAACTCCACGGTGGCCCTCACCTTGCGACGACTTGGCGAGCAGGTGTCGGACCTCTCGCCCACCAAGCACGACCCCGAGGCGACCCTGGAGATGGCTCGCATCCTCGGCGAGCTGGCCCAGACCCTGCGCTGAACCCGGCTGTCGGCGGGTCGCTGCCGGGCCGACCATCCCAATGGCGCGGTGACCGGTGAGATGCATGGAATGATCGGCGTTCGGTCGCGGCAGGTTGCCGCGCCCACGAAGGGGAGAGATGAACCATATCCGTTCCATCGCCGCCGCCAGCCTGGCCGGTGTCCTGCTGCTCAGCGCCCCGGCCTGCTCCAGCGACAAGTCAGAGGACGCCAAGGAGACCACCACCACAGCCGCGGCCGACGACAACCAGAACGGGGCGACCTCGGAAACCGCAGAAACCACTGAGGCCGAAGGTGAGGGCTCTGAGGGTGGCGAGGAAGGCACCGGCACCGTGACGCTGACCGACGGTGAGGCGCCGGCAGACAAGACCGTCACCTTCACCACAGACGGAGGCTTCGACCCCGCCGAGCTCGAGGTGGGGGTGGGTGAGCTGTTCACCTTCAAAGCCGGAGATGACGGCATCCACGCCGTGAAGTTCGGCGACAGCAGCGACACGTTCACCATCACCGGTGGCCTGATCGAAACCTTCACCATCGACGCCCCCGGTACCTACACGGTGACCGAGGACCTCTCGGGTGAGACCATGACCGTCACCGTCGTCTGAGCGCAGATCCCGGCCTGGGCGGCAGGCCCTGGCCGGGATCAGCGGTGACGGCTCAGGGCAGCAACACCCCGACCGGGACGTTCGAGCCTGTGTCGGTTCCGTCCCCGAGCTGGCCGAACCCGTTGGCGCCCCAGCAGGCGATGGTGTCGTCGGTGAGGATGGCGCAGGTGTGCCCGTGGCCGCTGGAGATGCTGGTGGAGGCGTTGTTGATCCCGGCCACTGGGACAGGGGTATTGGAGTTGGTGTTTGCCCCGTTGCCTAGCTGCCCGTAGTTGTTTCGGCCCCAGCATGCGATGGTGTTGTCGCTGCGGGTGGCGCAGGTGTGGGAGTACGCGGCGGTGACGCGGGTGGCGTTGCTGATCCCGGTGACGGGTACCGGAGTGGTGGAGTCGGCGTTGGTTCCGTTGCCGAGTTGTCCGAAGCCGCTGGACCCCCAGCAGGCGATGGTGTTGTCGCTGCGGGTGGCGCAGGTGTGGGACCATCCACCTGACGCTGGGGTGTGGTGACGGACCGGGGTTGGAGTTGGCGTTGGTGTAGCCCCAGCAGGCGATGGTGTTGTCGCTGCGGGTGGCGCAGGTGTGGTCGGTGCCGGCGGTGACGCTGGTGGCATTGGTTATCCCGGTGACCGGGACGGGGGTGTTGGTGCTGGTGTTGCCCCCATTGCCGAGCTGCCCGTAGGTGTTCTGGCCCCAGCAGGCGATTGTGTCATCGCTGCGGGTGGCGCAGGTGTGCAGGTATCCGGCAGTGATGCTGGTGGCGTTGGCGATCCCGGTTACCGGCGCTGGGGTGAGGGCGTTGATGTTGGCGCCGTTGCCGAGCTGCCCGTCGCCGTTGTAGCCCCAGCACACGACGGATTCATCGGTGAGGGTGGCGCACGTGTGATAGCCGCCGGCGGTGATGCTGGTGGCGTTGGTGATTCCGGCGACCGGTACCGGGGTGTTGGTATCCGTGGCAGTTCCGTTGCCGAGTTGACCGCCGTTGTTGGAACCCCAGCAATAGATGGTGCCGTCGCTCATCAGAGCACAGGTATGAGCGAAGCCGGCGTCGACCTGCGTCGGCGTGGCAGCCATGCTCATGCCGGTCTCGTAGTCGATGGACCCTGCGGTGACGGTGTTTCCGCTGGCGACAGCGAAGGCGGTGGGAGTGGTGCCGCCGACAGCTACCGCGACGGTGGCGGGAGGAGTCAGCGTCTTGAGCGTGTAGATACCCGCAGTCGGGATCGAGAGATCGAACCGGCCGGTGGCGGGATCGGTGATGGTGGAGGCGACCGTGTTGCCGACCGTGTCGAGCGCCTGCACCCATGTGCCAGGTGATGGCGCCCAGGCGTCGTCGAGCATTCGCCCTTCGAGGGAGATGTCGGTGCTGACCTGGGTGTTGATCTCGGTGATGCTCGTGTTGGTCAACGCGACTGGGGTGGCTGTCGCCCAGTCGGATGCTCCGTTCCACCATCGGGCGCCGATGCGGACCCGGTAGGTGCCCGCCGGCACGGTCGACTCGTGGACCTCATAGCGGCCGAAGCTGTCGGTCTGGGTGGAATAGACCAAGGTCTCAGACACATCAGACCAGACCTCGACCGGAATCAGGGCCAGTCCGGTGTTGGGGTAATCGATCGAGGTGGGTGCCGGACCTGCCCCCGGTGACGCGGTCTGGGACGCGGTCACCAGGCCTCGCAGCATCACCGGTGTTGGGTCACAACCAGCCAGCGCCGCTACCAGAACTGCCAAGCCCGCCATCAGAGCGAGACCTCGACCTCGCGGCCGGCGGACTCCCTCTGAGATGGAACCCTTGCATTCCATCACGGTCTCCTTCAATGTTCGAACGTCGTCGAACGATCCCGGGTGCCAGCACGTTCGGACGCGAGGCTATCCCCGCTCGAACAGCTCGGACCCGTGAACCTCAGGGGTTGACGTGGGCTCGGGTGGCTGCGCCTAGGACGGCTTTGAGGCTGGCGGTGGCGGTGTTGGGGTCCATACCCACGCCCCAGCGGGTGGTGCCGTCGCGGTCCACCGTCTCCACGTAGCAGACCGCGGTGGCCCCGGCCCCCGCGCCCAGCGAGTGCTGGTGGTAGTCGACCACGTCGATGTCGACGTCGAGCTGGGTGCGGATGGCATCCACGAATGCGGCGATGGGACCGTTGCCGGTACCGGTCACCGTGGCGGGGGTACCGTCCACCTCGACCTGGGCGGTGATCTTGCTGTCACCATCTGACGAGGTGGTCAGCTCGTGGGAGCGCAGCCGGTAGTGGGGGTTCTCGTGCAGGTACTCACCCGAGAAGGCGTCCCACATCGACGCGGGGCTGATCTCGGTGCCCGAGTCCTCGGTGATGGCCTGGATGGTCTTGGAGAACTCGATCTGGAGGCGGCGGGGCAGGGCGAAGCCGTGCTCCATCTCCATGATGTAGGCCACCCCACCCTTGCCGGACTGGCTGTTGACCCGGATCACAGCTTCGTAGGTGCGGCCGACGTGGGCGGGATCGATGGGCAGGTAGGGCACGCCCCAGGTCACATAGTCCCGGCCCCGGCCGGCGGCGTCGGCCTCGGCGTAGAGGGCAGAGAAGCCCTTCTTGATGGCGTCTTGATGCGATCCCGAGAACGCCGTGTACACCAGGTCACCGGCGTAGGGGTGGCGCTCGTGCACGGGCAGGCGGTTGCAGTACTCGGCCACCCGGCGGATGGCGTCGATGTCGGAGAAGTCGATGCCCGGATCCACGCCCTGGCTAAACAGGTTGAGGCCCAGGGTCACCAGGTCGACGTTGCCGGTGCGTTCGCCGTTGCCGAACAGGCATCCCTCCACCCGGTCGGCTCCAGCTAGCACGCCCAGTTCGGCGGCGGCCACGGCGCAGCCCCGGTCGTTGTGGGGGTGCAGCGACAGGGTGATCGAATCACGGTTGCGGACGGTGCGCAGGAACCATTCGATGGTGTCGGCATACAGGTTGGGGGTGTACATCTCGACGGTGGCCGGCAGGTTCATGATCAGCTTCTTGGCCGGCGTGGGTTCGATCACCTCGGCCACCGCGTCACAGATCTCCACTGCGTAATCCACCTCGGTGCCGGTGTAGCTCTCGGGTGAGTACTCGTAGCGGACCAGCGTGTCGGGGATCTCCTCTTCCAGCTTGCGGCACAGCTTGGCGGCGTTGACGGCGATCTCGGTGATGCCGTCCTTGTCCAGGCCGAACACCACCTTGCGCTGGAGGGTGGACGTCGAGTTGTAGAAGTGGACGATCGCTTCGCGGGCCCCGCGGATGGACTCATAGGTGCGTCGAATCAGGTCCTCGCGGCACTGGGTGAGCACCTGGATGGTGACGTCGGCCGGTACCAGGTCCTCTTCGATGAGCTGGCGGACGAAGTCGAAGTCGGTCTGGCTGGCCGAGGGGAACCCGACCTCGATCTCCTTGTAGCCCATGGCCACCAGGGTCTTGAACATCTTGAGTTTGCGGGCCGGGTCCATCGGATCGATCAGGGCTTGGTTGCCGTCGCGCAGGTCCACCGCGCACCACATCGGCGCCTGGGTGAGACGGTTGTCCGGCCACGTGCGGTCGCCGAGGTCGAGGGGGATGTACGGCTCGTACTTCTCGAACGGCATCTTCTTGGGGGTGGCGGGCTGGGGAGGCATCGGTTCATCTCTCGGTGGGTGTGTCGGGTTGGCGGTGGAGGTCAGGCGGGATCTGGTCCCGAAAACGCAAGAAGCTCCCGGCCCGTAGGCACAGGAGCTTCGGCGAGTGCCGTATGTGGCACTCGCCTACACGAGAAGAAGGAGGTGGCTGGCGGAACGCATCGCCACAATGGAACACCCCTCGACTTGCAGGTGTCAACTCAGTTCACGGGGGCGCCACCCGGTCGAAGAAGGCCAAGGCGTCCTCGGCCACGGAGTCGGGGTCTTCGAAGGGACCGAAGTGGCTGAGGTGGTCGAAGGTGACCAGCTCGCCGCCGGGTAGGGCTTCGGAGATGGGCCCGGCGATCACCGCCGGCCCCGCCTCGGGCATCCGTCCACCTCGGGCCACCCTCACCGGGATCCCCACCGCTACCAACTCTTCGATGCTGGTCTTGTCGTTGGCGTCGAAGGCCTTGGCTTCCTGCTCGGGCCGGCAGGCCAAGGTGACGGTGCCGTCCTCCAGCTCGCGAAAGCCGCGATCCACGTAGTCGTGGAGCACGTCGGCTCGGAACCGGCCCAGCGGAGGACGGCTGGCATAGCGGTGCAGGGCCTCGGATCGGGACGCGAAGCCGGGGCGACGGCGACGGGCGGCCTCGGCCATCGGGTTGTGGCCTGGGTTGGTCATCCACTCGGTCGGGAAGACGATCGGCTCGAACGCCCATATGGCCGACAACGTGCCCGGCCGGTGGAGCTCGGCGGTGAGCAGGCTGGCTCCGCCCATCGAATGGCCGAGGCCGACCACGGGCCCGGCGTCGATGGCGTCGATGGCGGCCAGCACGTCTCGGGCCGTGCCCTTCCAGCTCACCTCACCGTCCTCGGAGTCGGTGGAGTCGCCGTGGCTGCGAACATCGAGGCCCCACAGCTCGAACCGCTGACCCAACACCGGCACCAGGTGGCGATACGGGGCGGCACAGAAGCCGGTGGCGTGCACCACCAGCAGCGGCGGCCCTTCGCCGCCGAGGTGGTGGAGCACCAGGGTCACGCCGTCGGTGGAGGAAATGCGCACCGACCCAGCCTGCCAGCTAGATGCGACGACCGTCGCGATCGGGTCTCGGTCCGGCCGTTGGGTAGGGTTCGCGCCCATGTTCTGCAACCCGAAGGGCCGCGCCGCGGCACTGATCCTGGCGTTCACCTTCCTGGTCGGCGCGTGTGGCGATTCGTCCAAGTCCTTGGAAGGCACCGTGGTCAAAGACGGCCTCGGGTGCACCGTCTCCGAGGTCGACCGCCCCACCTCTCGGCCGGCGGTGGCCGCCGCCGAGCCGGTCACCGAGCTGGCCCAAAAGGACCTGAAGAAGGCAGACAAGAAGGCCTGCCTGATCAACTCCGAACCGTTCGCCACCGTCGACATGGTGGGGGTCAAGGCTTCTGACGGCACCGTGTTCGTGGACACCTTCGGCCAGGACCATCCGCTGGTGGTCAAGTTCGGTACCGGCCAGCTCATCGCCGGTCTGGAGAACGGGTTGGCCGACATGGGAGTGGGGGGTCGTCGCCAGATCACCGTGCCCGCCGAGCAGGCCTACGGCGAGGACGGAGACCCCGACCTGGGGATCGGTGCCGATGAGACCCTGGTGTTCGTGGTCGACCTGGTGGCCGTGACCCGAGAACCCACCTACTGCAACGAGCCCCGCCCGCTTCCGTCTGGGGTCCGTGAGGGCAAGCCCGGTGCGGTGGACATGCCGGTCAAGCCGTGGACCGAGCTGTCCACCACCGACATCACCCCCGGCGATGGTGCCACCGCCAAGCGTGATTCGCTGGTCACGGTGGAGTACGTGGGCGTCGGTTGCTTCTCGGGTAGCCAGTTCGACTCGTCGTGGGACCGTGAAGACGTGGGGATCAAGGCCGCCCTGGCCGATGCGCCCACCGTCGACGGTTTCACCTCGGTGATCCCCGGTTGGACCGACGGCATCGAGGGCATGAAGGTCGGCGGTACCCGTCAGATCAACATCCCCTCCGATCTGGCCTATGGCGCCGCCGGGTCCGGTCCCGACATCTCGGCCAACGAACCGCTGATCTTCGTGGTGAAGCTCGTGGAGATCACTCCGCCTCCGGCCGAGACCACCACGACCGCGCCAGCCAGCGACTCCTCCTCCACCACAACTGAGACGACAACCGCTGACGCCACGACCACCACCGAGGGGTAGTGCTCGCCCAGATCGACCCCGCCGACGCCGCCCGTTTCCTCGAGGCGTGCGGCGAACGCCCGGGAGTGGTCTGTCGGTTCGTGTTCGAAAAGACCGATTCGGTGGGTGGGGCCGAGGCTGCAGACTGGCTGACCGGCCCGCTGTCGCAGATCGTCGTCGTCCTGCTTGGAGCGTTCCTGCTCAACCGGGTGCTGAGACGGGCAATAAAGCGGTTCGCGGCCCGGGTCGAAGGGTCGGTGGAGTCGGGCAAGCTGTCCAAGCTGCGGTCCAAGACCCCGGGGGTGTTCCTCAACACCGGTGAGGTGAACCTGCGGGCCGCGGCCCGGGCCCAGACCATCGCTGCGGTGCTGCGCAGCATCTGTACCGGGGTCATCTGGACGTTCGCGGTGATCTACATACTGGGAGCCCTGGGCCTCAACCTGGGGCCGATCATCGCTGGCGCCGGCGTTGCCGGCGTTGCTCTCGGTTTCGGGGCCCAGAGCATGGTCAAGGACTTCCTCTCAGGCATGTTCATGCTCATCGAAGACCAGTTCGGTGTCGGTGACGTGATCGACGTTGGCGAGGCATCGGGCACCGTCGAGGTCGTCACCTTGAGGGTGACCCGGCTTCGTGACCAGAACGGCACGGTGTGGCACGTCCCCAACGGCGAGATCCGTCGGGTGGGCAACAAGTCCCAACAGTGGGCCCGGGCGGTGCTGGACGTGGCCGTGGCCCCCACCGCCGACCTGGAGAAGGCGGCAGCGATCATCGCTGAGGCGGCCGAGGAGGTGTGGGCCACCGACGTGGCCAAGCCCGACGTGCTCGATCAACCCGAGGTGCTGGGTCTCGAGTATCTGGGTCCCGATGCCGCCACCATCCGGGTCCAGGGCAAGACCCGCCCCGGGGCGCAGTGGCGGGTGAGTCGCCTGTTGCGGGTCCGCATCGCCGAGAAGCTCACCGAGGCCGGCGTCGAGTTGCCGCCCTCGACCTTCGTGCGCCCAGGTGGCGCGGCCCAGGCTCGCTGAGCAAGGCTGGACCCATGGCATCCGGGCACGACGATCACGCTCACGACGATCACGGCCACGGCCATGACGACCATGGCCATGACGACCATGGCCATCACGACGACCACGGGGATCACGGGTCGGGTGGCGACGCCTGGGTGCTGCCCCCGATCGTGGTGGGGATCATCATCGCCATCGCGGTGATCGCCTACCTCGGCCTCGGCAACGACGCCGCCCCATTCGTTCACTGACCCAACCGTCGGTTCTCCCCACCCGACCCCGGGTGCTGGTCGTCGCTTCGGACCTGCCCGTGGCGGTGCGGAGCGGATCCGCCCAGCGGGTAAGGGCTGTGACCCGGGCCTTGGCCATGGTGGCCGATGTCCATCTGCACTCGATCTGCCATCGCCGCGTCGAAGGTTCACCGCCGTGGCCCGGAGTGGTCGGATGGTCGACGTCATCGGACCCGGCAATGGGGCCGCGGCGGCCCGTCGGGTCTGACACTGCCTGGGTCCGGGACCCCGCCGGTCATCCTTCTGATTCCTGGCTCGACCCATCGGCGGCTGCCGACCTGCGGGTCTGGCTGGACGCATTCGGGCCCGACGCAATCGTGTTGGCCGGGCTGTCGACGAGCCCGTACCTGGAGGTCGCCCGCGAACACGGCGTACCCGTGGTGCTCGACCACCAGAACGTCGAGGCCGACTTGGCCGAAGAGATCGCCGCACTGGAGGACACCGCCCCCCGGGTGATGATGCGCCGACTGGTCGCGCAGCGCACCGTCGTTCGCGAGAGTTCAGTGGTGGCGGCAGTGAACCGCGTGTGGGCGGTCAGCCCGCGGGACGGGCAGCGCCTGACCGAGCGGTATCCGATATCGGCACCGGTCGACGTGGTGCCCAACGTCCTAGACGAGCTCCCTCCCGAACCGAGGCCGCCTTCACAACGTCCCACTCCCTTGGTGCTCTACCCGGCGGCCTTCGGCTTCGCTCCGAACCTCGATGCAGCCCGCTGGCTGGTACGACAATTCCTCCCGGCCGTGAAGCCTTCGATTCCCGGCGCCACCTTGGTGCTGGCTGGGTCCGACCCGCCGGTCGAGCTCACCGAACACCAGGACCGGGCCGTCTCGGTGACCGGTTCCATCCCTGACATGTCCGCCTTGTTCGGCGCCGCAACGATGATGCCGGTTCCGCTGCGAGCCGGGAGCGGCACGCGGATCAAGATCCTCGAGGCGCTGGCGCATCGAGTCCCGGTGATCACCACGGCCAAGGGTTGCGCCGGTCTGGATGTGGAGGACGGGATCCACCTGATGGTGGAAGACGACCTCGACCGATGGGCTCAAAAGGCGATTGCATTGCACCGTTACACTTCGACATCGGACCAGATGACCGCAGACGGTCGACGTCTGGTCGAGCAGATGTATTCGTTGGATGCCCTTGTCTCTGCGGTCGCACACGGCCTGGGGCAATGCTTGAGTTCTAGGGGAAGCACAAATTGACAGACCGCGCTGAGACCACCCGTTTCTCGATCCCGACCGGGACCATCACTTGGGATGAGATCGGCGGCGAGATCGTGGCGATCAACCTGGTCACGGGCCACTACCACTCGCTTCGGGGCTCGGCCCGTGACGTGTTCGTGCTGATCGACGCCGGCATTGGATTGGACGAGTTGATCGGGATGGTCGCAGAACCCGACGCGCCTGGCGCCGACGTCGAGACCGACGTCCGGTCTTTCATCGCGGAGCTTGAACAGGCCGGGCTCGTCGTCGACCAGGCGCCGTCCGCCTCGATGCCTGAAGGCCTCGGCGCATTACCGGAGATCCAGACCGGTGGGTCCTGGACCGCCCCGGTGTTGGAGACGTTCACCGACCTCGAGGACCTCATGCTGCTCGATCCGGTTCACGACGTGGACGACCAAGGCTGGCCTCGGGCCGTCGAGCCGATCCCGGCTCCAGACGTCGACGTAGAAGTGGATGTCTGAACCAGGGCTCGACCTGGCCGGTGATCGGGATCGGCTGGCTGCGCTGGCCGATCTGGCTCAGACCCGACTCGGGTACCAGGACCACCTGGTTTCGGTCGGGCCGACCACGGTTCGGCTCCGCCTCATAGGGGAGAGGTTGGTCGATCGGCTGCTGCCGGCGTTCGCCCAGCTCGATCCCGAACCCTCCTCGGACCAAGCACGGCCCCCGAGGCCGACCGTGGTCGCCTGGGACATGACCGAGGTTGGCCAGGTCCTTCCCGCCCTCGACCTCCTTCCCCGACCCGATGACGAACCTCGCTCCACCTACGTGGACGGAGATCGAGGGGACACGATCGAAGCGTGGTTCCAGCCTCTGGAATCGACCATAAGTCTGTATGACCACGCCAGCTCCTTCGGCTACTACTGCGTGCGGAGCTCGGCGTCCCTGCCGCCGTGGGAGTCGGCCGCCCCGCTGCGCGCCCTGATGCGGTGGGCGTTGGCCGACCAGGACCTACACCTGGTCCACGCCGCCGCAGTGGGCGACCACCGGGGAGCTTTGTTGCTGGCGGCCAGAGGTGGCTCGGGCAAGAGCACATCGACCGCCCTGTGCGCGGCCGCCGGGATGCTCACCACGGGAGACGACTACGTGGTCCTGAGCCCATCTGGTCCCGGTGGTTCGTGCCCAACGGTTCACTCCCTCTATCGGACCCTCAAGGTCAACAGCTCGATGCTCGAGGCTCGGTTTCCCACGTTGCCCAGTCGTGCTGCCGGTCATGGCAAGCGGTCGGTGTGGATAGACGAGTTGGCCCCCCGCTCCCAGGGTGCCGACGATGGAGGTGGCCGCCATCGTGGTGCCGTCGGTCGCCGAATCTGCGCTCACATCAGCTTTCCAACCAGCATCGGCGGCGGTGGCCATCCGCGGCCTCGGTCCGAGCACGGTGCTCCAACTCCCGGGGCGGGCCGACCGCGCCCTCGCCGCCATGGCGCACCTGGCCCATCGGGTGCCCGTCTTCACCGGTCAGCTAGGCCGCGACCTGGATCGGGTGGCCGGGGACCTGGAGGCACTGTTGGGTCGGGCGGTGGCGGAATCGGCAGGAATGGCGCCGTGACCTATCGGCACGCACAACCCCAAACGGTCGAGCCGGATCCCACGTTGCGCCCGCTTCCCGCACTGGTATCGGTGGTGATTCCGGTCCACGACGGCGGTCCGTTGCTGGCCGAGGCGGTGCAGAGCGTGGCGACCCAATCGCTGCCACCCGGCGTGGAACTGGAGGTGATCGTGGTCGACGATGGGTCGACCGACGGTGCCCCGGCCGCACTCGCCGCCCAGGGTCACCAGGTCGTGGTTCTCAACCAGGACCGAGCCGGGCCATCGGCTGCTCGCAACCTGGGCCTGGCTGCGGCCAATGGGGACCTGGTGGCCTTCCTCGACGCCGATGACCGCTGGGTCCCCGACAAGCTGGCCATTCAGATCAGCCACCTCCGGTCCGGCGCTTGTGACGTCTCCCTTGGACGGCAACAGGTGAGCCTTCTCCACGGCGTCGAGCACCCCGACTGGGTCGACCAGATGCCGCAGTGGATGCCTCATTCGTGGCGGGAACGCGTGTCAGGTCAGATCCCGCTGTCGACCATGGTCCTAGCGAGAGAGCTTTTCGAACGGATCGGTCCGTTCGACGAGGGTCTCAGACACGGCGAGGATGTGGACTGGATCCTTCGCGCCACCGAATCGGGTTTGTGCGTCGACGTGGTGGGCCAGGTGGTGCTGGAGCGAAGGATCCACCATGGAAACCTCAGCCACGACACCGCGGCCATGACCCGCGGCATGCTTTCCGTGCTGGCCCGGCGAGCGGCCCGGAACCGGACCGAGGCGGCGCACGATGAGCCAGGTTTGGTATCGGTGAGCGTCGTGGTGCCGTTGCGCCATCACGCCGACCTCCTCGGTGAGGCCCTTGCCAGTGTGGCGGCCCAGGGTGACCTGGTTGGCGAGGTGATAGTCATCGACGACGGGTCGACCGAGGTCGATTCACACACCATCGGACAGATCTGCCGTCAGGCCGGAGTCCGGCGCGCTCGCCAGTCACCCCGCGGTGCGGCGGCAGCTCGCAACCTCGGGGCCCGTCTGGCCACCGGGTCTCACCTGTTGTTCCTCGACGCCGACGATCGGTTGGCTTCGGGCGCGGTGGCTGCTTTGGTCGAGACCATGGATGCTCCCGATGTCGTTCCTGGCGAGGTGGCTGCATTGGGGTTCACCGAGGAGTTCGGCGACGGAGTCGTAGCCGGACATCGACACAGAGCCCCATTGACAGCTCAGGTCCGGCTGTTGGGCGCCATGCTCGTGCCCCGGCGCAGGTTTCGTGCCATCGGTGGGTTCGATGAGGACCTGGGCCGGGCCGAGGGTCTGGATCTGGTTCACCGGGCCGTCGCCAGCGGCATGACGGTGCTCGAAACGGACGCGTTGGTCCTGCATCGCAGACTCCATACCGCCAATGGTGGGGTAGGTGCCGGCACCGCCGACTACCTGACCGTGGCCCGACGAGCGATCGAACGAAACCGGAGGACCCCGGGTTGAGGACCGTGACCGACATCGGACGTGGACGGCCCCGGAGCGGAGCATCGAACGCGTTGGCGACCTCCGCTGGACCCTTGAACGGTGCCGACCGATTGTTGCTCCAGGCCACCCTCGGAACGCCCGGAGAAGCACGGGCCGCGTGGGAGCGCCTGAGGCCGGAGTTCGACTTCGAAGCGTTGACCGGTGAGAACTACCGACTCGCACCGCTGCTCGGGTGGAACCTGGAGCGGGCGGGTCTGGAACCTGCCGACGATGTCGACCTGGCCCGCCTGCTCGGTCTGACCCGGCGAACCTGGGTGCAGTCCCAGCGCCATCTGGCCATGCTCGGAAACGTCTCGGATCTGTTGGCCGAGGCCGGGGTTCGAGCGGTCGCCATCAAAGGTGCAGCGATGCTGCGGGTGGCTTACCCCGAACTCGGCTTGCGTCCCATGGAGGACCTCGATGTCCTCGTCGAGCTCCGAGACATGGAACGTGCCGGCGTTGCCCTGGCCGCGGCCGGAGGTGTTCAGGTCCACGTGGCATCCGATGGCCACGCCGCCATGTGGTCGATGCCGGGGGGGATCGAGGTCGACCTTCACGTCCACCTCAACCCCTGGATGATCGAGGCGGCCGGCGGGCCCGCCCTGGCTGCCGTCCATCGTCACGCTGTCCGGGTTGATCTTCCCGACGGACGGTCGGCGATGGTGGCCGATCCCGCCGATCAGCTCCTGGTCACGTTCCTGCACGGGCTCCGAGGCACTAGCGCCCGGCTGCGGTGGATGGCCGATGCCGTGTTCCTGGCTCGCTCCGGCAACGTCGACTGGGACCACTTCACCGCCCAGGCCGAGCGATTCGCGGTCACAGGTCTGGCGGTTCGGGCTGCCGATTTCGTGGCGGACGCCACCGGTACTGCGGTGGTGCCCGTTGATGTGGTCGAGCGCATGCGTTCCACCAGTTGGACCGTGCTCGACCGACTGACCCTTGCCGCCATGGATCGCGATCGGTTCCCGAACGTGTTGCGCGCCGCGGTGTTCGACCTGCACTCGCTGGCGGCTGGCGAGCGTCTCCGCGCGGCGCCGAGGGTGATGTCGGCCCGTCTCGAAGCCAGCTCTCCCACCGGTGCGATCGTCGCTGCGGCCCGTCGAGGTCCGGCCTATGTGTGGTCAAGTGTGAGCGGTGCTCGGTCGGGCCGGCGTCGAAGTGCTCCTGGTCCGTGGAACCCGCGCCGGGTGCTGGTCACCGGGGCCGACGGTCCTACTGATTGGCGGGTGTCGGATGCGCTGGAGTCGTCTTCCCGACAAGTGGTGCGGCTGGATCGGGCTATGGGCATCGACGTACGGCGCCCGACTCATGTGGAGCCGGCAGTGACCGGTTGCGATGCTGTTCTCCACCTGGCGTCGATTCCGTGGAACGCCTCGTGGAGGTCGTCGCTGGCCACCAACGTGTGGGGCACGGTCGTGGTGCTGCGCGCTGCTCGTCGGGCCGGGGTCGCTCGAGTGATCTACGTCTCCAGCTTCCAGGTCACCGGCGCGTTCATGGGCCGGGCCGCGCCGGCCCGGCTGCCCTTCGACGAACGCCATCCCAAGCGGCCGTCCACCCCCTACGCCCATTCCAAGCTGTGGGCCGAGTACGTATGCCGTCTGCTCGCTGTCGTCGACCGTTCCGTGTCGGTCGTGGTGGTACGCCCCCCGGCGGTGTGGGAGGAGGAACGGTTCGAACGGGAGCGGCTCAAGTGGGAAGCCGACGAGACCCGTCAGTGGCGCCCGTTCTGGGAGTACGGGGCGTTCATCCACGTGGACGACCTGGTGGACCTGCTGGTGCAGGCCGTCGAAGAACCGCTGGCCCCCGGCTACGAGGAGGTCACGGTCTCCGGTCCCGACAGCGCATCACTGTGGCCGACATGGGACCTGGTCCAACGCCTTCACCCCGGCGTGGCCTGGCGCAGCGGGCGCGACCGGGAAGTGGTGGAGAACGAACCGTTCGCTCCGCTCGTCGACTCGTCGCGGGCCGAGGCCCTCTTCGGGTGGACGCCGACCCGAGCGTTCCACGACCATCAGGCCTCCCAGGGGCAGTGACGACAGCCCTGGCTACAGCAGTAGCCGCGGTCGGCCAGGTAGCGGGCGGTCATGACGCTGTAGCCGGTGTCTGGGTCCCGGTAGGTGGACAGCCCGACCTCCACCGCCCGGTCGTGGGCGGCCAGGATCTGGGCCCGGGCCGGATGGTCGGGGGCCAGACGATCGGGGTGGGGCGTGGTCAGCCAGTCCGGCCGCTTGGGGCCGCTGGGGCCCGGTTTCACCCCGCGTCGGGCGCTGCGGCGGCCACCTCGGCCAACCTCACCGTCACCGACGGTTCCTCACCATCGCCAAGGGTGGCGGTTACCAACTCGGTCACCTTGCCGGCGTCGCGCAGGTCGCCCGAAGCCGCCGACAGGGCTGCCAACCTGGCCTCGGTGTCGGTCACCACCACGACGTCAACGTCGGCTCGCATCGACACCTTGGCGTCGGACTTGGCCTTGCGGATACGCCCCAGCACCTCCGAAGCCACGGCCAGAACGCCCTCGGTGTCGGCTTTGGAGCCAGCGGTGGATTGTCCGGCCCGGGCTCGCAGTGACGCTGCGTCGGGCCAGTCGGCTCGGTGGACCGAGACCACCTCGAACCCGGGCAGCGCTCCGGCATCGGTCCGGCACCAGGACCACACCTCTTCGGTGACGTAGGGCAGGAACGGGGCGAACAGGCGCAGCAGGGTGGACAGGGACTCCCGTAGGGCGACCCGGGCCGATACCGCACCCTCCGAAGAGTCGCCTTCGCCCGAGCCGTAGGCACGGACCTTGACCAGCTCCAGGTAGTCGTCGCAGAACCGCCAGAAGAGGTCCTCGGTGCGCTTGCAGGGCCTGGGCGTAGTCGTAGCCGTCGAAGGCCGGGGTGGCGTCGTCGACCAGGTCGGCCAACTCGGCCAGCACGGCCCGATCGAGGGGTTCAGTGACGGCGCCATCGGCGGGGGCCGGGCCCAGACCCAGCGCGAACTTGGAGGCGTTGAGGATCTTGATGGCCAGGCGGCGGCCGATCTTCATCTGGCCGGCATCGAAGGCGGTGTCGGTGCCGGGCCGAGCGCTGGCCGCCCAGTAGCGCACCGCGTCGGCGCCGTGTTGTTCCAACAGGTCGGTGGGCACCACCACGTTGCCCACCGACTTGGACATCTTCTTGCGGTCGGGGTCCAGGATCCACCCCGACAGGGCGGCGTTGGCCCACGGCACGGTGCCGTGTTCGAAGTGGCTGCGAACCACCGTGGAGAACAGCCAGGTGCGGATGATGTCGTGGCCCTGGGGGCGCAGGTCCATGGGGAAGGTGCGTTGGAAGAGGTCGTCGTCCTCCTCCCAGCCACAGACGATCTGGGGGGTCAGCGACGAGGTGGCCCAGGTGTCCATGACGTCGGGGTCGGCGGCGAAGCCCCCCGGCTGGTCGCGCTGGTCGGCGGTGAAACCCGGCGGGACGTGGCTCTGCGGGTCGATGGGCAGCGTGTCCTCGGCGGGCACCAGCGGCTCGTCGTGGTTCGGCTCGCCCTCGGCGTCGAGGCGGTACCACAGGGGGATCGGCACCCCGAAGAACCGTTGGCGTGAGATCAACCAGTCACCGTTGAGGCCGCCGACCCAGTTGTCGTAGCGGTGGCGCATGTAGTCGGGGTGCCATTGGAGCTGTGCCCCCCGCGCCAGGAGGGCGTCGCGCAGGTGGTCGTCTCGGCCGCCGTTGCGGATGTACCACTGGCGGGTGGTCACGATCTCGAGCGGCTTGTCGCCCTTCTCGTAGAACTTGACCGGGTGGTTGATCTTGCGCGGCTCGCCCAGCAGCTCACCCGACTCGGTGAGCAGTTCGACCATCACCTGTTGGGCGCCGCCGGCGGCCTTGCCGGCGAAGCGGGCGTAGGCGTCGCGGGCGGTGTCGGTGGTGAGCCACGCTGGGGCTTCGGTGGGGAAGCGGCCGTCCTTGCCCAGGACGGCCCGGGTGTCCAGGTCGAGCTCGCGCCACCAGATCACGTCGGTGAGGTCGCCGAAGGTGCAGATCATGGCGATGCCGGTGCCCTTGTCGGGCTCGGCCAGGTGGTGGGCCTTGACCGGCACCTCAACCCCGAAGATCGGGGTGGTGACGGTGGAGCCGAACAGGGGTTGGTAGCGCTCGTCGTCGGGGTGGGCGACGAGGGCCACGCAGCTCACCACCAACTCGGGGCGGGTGGTGGAGATGACCACGTCGTCGCCGCCGTCGGAGCGGTGGAAGGCGAGGTCGTGGTAGGCGCCGGGCCGTTCCCGGTCTTCCAGTTCGGCCTGGGCCACCGCTGTCTGGAAGGTGGTGTCCCACAGGCTCGGGGCCTCCTGGGAGTAGGCCTCACCGCGGGCCAGGTTGCGCAGGAACGCCCGCTGGCTGATGCGCTGGGACCGGTCGGAGACGGTGGTGTAGGTGAACGTCCAGTCGATCGACAGACCGACCAGGCGGAAGAGGTCCTCGAACACCTGCTCGTCGGTGGCGGTGAGCTCCTCGCACAGTTCGATGAAGTTGCGGCGGCTGATGCGCTCGAAGTCCTGGCGCTTCTTGGCCGGCTTGTCCGGTGGCCGGTAGCCCTCGACGAAGGGGACCGACGGGTCACAGCGCACCCCGTAGTAGTTCTCGACCCGGCGCTCGGTGGGCAGGCCGTTGTCGTCCCAGCCCATCGGGTAGAAGACCTTCTTGCCAGCCATGCGCTGGTAGCGGGCGATGGTGTCGGTGTGGGTGTAGCTGAAGATGTGGCCGACGTGCAGCGAGCCCGAGACGGTGGGCGGCGGGGTGTCGATCGAGAACACCTCGGCCCGCTCGGCGGTGCGGTCGAAGCGGTAGGTGCCCTGTTCCTCCCAGGCCGCGCCCCACCGGGCCTCCAGTCCGTCGAGCGTCGGTTTCTCGGGAACTTGAGGCTGACCCATGGGCGACAAAGGTACCGGCCGTCCCCGAGGGCCTTCGAACCGGTAGCGGTCGCCATGGGTCAGACTGGCGGGGTGAGCGCGGAGCAGGCCCCGACCCAGATCGACCCCACCGAGATCCGGCTGTACGACACCCGCCGCCGTCAGGTGGTTCGCTTCGAACCGCTGGTGGCCGGTCACGTCGGCATCTACACGTGCGGACCCACCGTGTACGGCCCCCAACACCTGGGGAACATGCGCAGCCAACTCCTGCCCGACCTGTTGCGGCGGGTGCTGGCCGCGGCCGGCTACCAGGTGCGCTTCGTCACCAACATCACCGACGTCGGCCACCTCACCGACGACGCCGACGCCGGCGACGACAAGGTCGAAGCGGCGGCCAACCGGGAAGGCGGCTCGGTCGAAGACATCATCTCCCGGTGGAGCGAGCAGTGGGCCACCGACCGGCGGCGGCTCGGTTGCCTCGAGCCCGATGTGGTGCCCCGGGCCACCGAGCACATCGCCGAACAGATCGCCCTGATCCGCACCCTCGAGGAGCGGGGCCACACCTACGTGATCGACGACGGCGTCTACTTCGACGTGTCCACCTTCCCGCGCTACGCCGAGTTCGCCCACCTCAACCTCGACGACCTGGAGGCCACCGGGCGGGTGGAGAACGTCGCCGCCAAGCGTCACCCCGCCGACTTCGCGCTGTGGAAGCTCAGCCCGGCTGGCACCCGCCGTCTCCAGGAGTGGGACTCGCCGTGGGGGGTCGGGTTCCCGGGCTGGCACATCGAGTGCTCGGCCATGTCGATCAAACACCTGGGCGAGCGCTTCGACATCCACACCGGTGGGATCGACCACGTTCGGGTCCACCACACCAACGAGGTGGCCCAGACCGAGAGTGCGCTCGGCATCCACCCGTGGGTCACGGTGTGGATGCACAACGAGTTCCTCGACATCGGCGGCGAGAAGATCTCCAAGAGCAAAGGCCACGTCTTGTTGGTCGACACCTTGGTGGAGCAGGGGATCTCGCCGCTGGCGTTCCGCTACTTCTTCCTCCAGGCCCACTATCGCCAACAGCAGGCCTTCACCTTCGACCTGGTGCGGGCCGCGGACACGGCGTTGCGACGACTGGTGCACCACGCCGTGGTGGCCCGCGACGCTTCGACCGCGGGCGGGCCCGAGGCCGAGGTCGATCCTTCGCGCACCGATGGATTGCGGCGGGCGTTCTGGGAGGCGCTGGCTGATGACCTCAACGCGCCCCGCGCCCTGGCCGTGGTCTCGTCGGTGGCTCGTGAACCGGCGCTCACCGCCGGGGACCGGTGGAGCCTCTACGCCGACTTCGATCGAGCTCTGGGATTCGGGCTGGCCGAGTCGGTCGATCCCGAGCAGGAGGGCACGGTGGCGTTGGACGATGCTCCCGCCGACCTCGTCGGGTTGATGACCCAGCGGGAGGCGGCACGGGCCGGGAGGGACTTTGCCGAGGCCGACCGGCTGCGCGACGTGATCGAAGCCGCTGGTTTCGAGATCGTGGACACGCCCGACGGCCCCATCCTGCGCCGTCGCTGAGCCGACTCTCGTCGGCTTTGGCAGACTTGACGAGGCCGCGTAACATGTCAGATGTTACCGGTCGGTAACTAAGCCTCCATCGAATCCGGGCCGCGCCACGAAGGGGAACGGGGACCCCGGATCCAACCTCCGTAGAAGAAGGTCATGTCATGGCAGAGTTCTCCCTCGCCCTGAACGAGGAACAGGAACAGCTCAAGGACTGGGTCCACCAGTTCGCGAAGGACGTCATCCGCCCCGTCGCCGAGGAGTGGGACGAGCGCGAAGAGTTCCCTTGGCCCGTGGTCCAAGAGGCCGCCAAGGTCGGGCTCTACGGATTCGACTTCATGGCTCAGGCCATGCTCGGCGACTCCACCGGCCTCACCATGCCCCTCGCCATCGAAGAGCTGTTCTGGGGCGACGCCGGCATCGGCCTGTCGATCATGGGCACCGGCCTGGCTGCCGCGGGCATCGCCGGCAACGGCACCCCCGAGCAGATGATGGAGTGGGTGCCCCAGTGCTACGGCACCGCCGACGACGTGAAGCTGGGCGCCTTCTGCGTGTCCGAGCCCGACGCCGGCTCCGACGTGAGCTCGCTGCGCACCCGGGCCGTCTACGACGAGGCCAAGGACGAGTGGGTGCTCAACGGCACCAAGGCGTGGATCACCAACGGTGGCATCGCCCACGTCCACGTGGTGGTCGCTGCCGTCGACCCCGAGCTGAAGGGCCGGGGCCAGGCCAGCTTCATCGTGCCCCCCGGTACCCCCGGTCTGTCCCAGGGCCAGAAGTACAAGAAGCACGGCATCAAGGCGTCCCACACCACCGAGGTGGTGCTGGAAGACGTCCGCGTGCCTGGCTCGTGCCTGTTGGGCGGCAAGGACAAGCTCGACGAGAAGCTGGCCAAGGCCCGCGAGGCCCTGACCAAGCCCAAGACCGAGTCCTCGGGCAAGCAGCCGGCCATGGCCACCTTCGAGGCCACCCGCCCCGCCGTGGGCGCCATGGCCATCGGTGTGGCCCGTGCCGCCTACGAGTACTCGTTGCAGTACGCCCAGGAGCGCACCGCTTTTGGCAAGCCGATCATCAAGAACCAGGCCATCGCCTTCATGCTCGCCGACATGATCACCGAGATCGACGCCGCCCGACTCCTGGTGCACCGCGCCGCCTGGCTGAGCCGCAACGGAAAGTACGTCAACGCCGAGGGCAGCCAGTCCAAGCTCAAGGCCGGCCGCGTCGCGGTGTGGACCACCGAGCGCGCCATCCAGATCCTGGGTGGCTACGGCTACACCCGTGAGTACCCGGTGGAGCGTTGGCACCGAGACGCCAAGATCTTCGACATCTTCGAGGGCACCGAGCAGATCCAGCAGCTCGTCATCGCCCGGGCCATCTCCGGCCTCCGCATCGAGTAGTCAACCGATCCGGCTTTGCCGCTGGCGTGGATCCCGTCCCAGTGACGTGGGTCCACGCCAGTTGCCGTTTTGGGAGCGGTGGTCAGAAGCCGAATCGGTGGGGCAGGGTCAGCACCACCACCGAGGCCACCACGAACATGGTGGCGCTGAGACCCACGGCCAAGTGCTCGGACCGTGGGTCTGAGAGCTTGCTGGCGATTCCGGCGAAAAACAGGACCGAGGCGTAGAGCACCGCGGTCAGAACGAACCGATCTCCGGTCTGGCTGGCCTCATCGGCGGTGGTGGCGTGGTCCTCGGCTGCCGACACCAGCCGGTCGACCTCGTCGGCAGCGGCGAGGCGGTAGGAATCCATGTCCATGGGGGTGCCGGCCGGGAGGTCGGACCGATCCTGGCCGGGTGGCCACCAATCTTCGAACGCCGTGAGGAGCTCGGGCCGGAACCGGTCCGACACCTCAGCGGCCAGAGCGTCGTCGCCCTTGACGGTGGCCTCGAACCACAGGGTGAACGTCGAGACGTCGATGCTCTGCTGGCGCCCGGCCACGTCGTGCTGCTTGGTGGCTTCGAACAGCGACCGGGTGGAGGCCCGGCTCTCCTTGGAGTAGGCACTGCTCCACCGGGCTGCCTGGTAGCTGCTCCACGCCGAGGCGACCGTGGCCAGGCTGAGGATGATGGCGGCGGCCAGATCCCACGAGTCGAAGCGGGGACCGGGAGGCACTTCTTGGTGGTCGACGCCATCGTCGGGACCCGGGTCGGTCATGTCGCCATCATGGCTGACCCGGTAACCGCCAGCGCGCCAGCTAGTCCTCCAAGTCCTCCGAGGCGGCGTAGACGCCGAGCAGGTCACGGGCCGACACGATGCCCACCAGGTCTCCGTCGTCTTCCACCAGAACGTGGCGCAGGTAGCGCTCGGACATGAGCTCGGCCACCTCGGCCACCGTGGCGGTGACGTCGCACCACACCAGGTTGGTGCTGGCGATGCTGTGGACCCGAACCTCGGCCGGATCGGCCAGGTTGGCCAAGGCGCGGATCAGGTCCCGCTCGGTCACCACCGCGGTGGCCTCGTCTTCGCCGTCGCCGCCGTCGTCGACCACCAAGGCACCGATGTCGCCAGCGGCGAGCAGGGCGGCCACCTCATAGAGGGTGGCATCGGGGGTAGTGCGGGTGACGGGACCGTCGATGAGCGTGGCGATGGTGAGCGCCCCGGCCTGGGAGACACCCCCACCCAAGGCACCGTCGCCCATGTCGTCGTCGAAGTCCAGGTCGTCGAGATCATCGATGTCGTGTGAGGCGCTCATGACCCCAGGATGCCCCCGATCGGCATCGTCGGCAACGGACCGAGGTAACTGTTCGGGCATGACCTTGGTCCCTGTTGCGGAAGGGAGGCACGAGTGCAACATTGGGATGTGGGGGCTGAGACGGCTGCAGTCGAGGTCGTGGTGAAGACCGAGTTCCAGGTGACCGTGGTGTCGGTGGCTGGTTCCGTGCCGACCACAGCATCGGCCCATGACGCCGCCGACCACATCATCGGGTCGACCCCCGGCGAAGGACCGGTGGTCGTGGACTTGAGCCGGGTGAAGGTCGGGCCCGACGAGCTGGCTTGGATCGTGCTCCGGCTGGAAGCCGTGTCGACATGGCATCGGTTCCGGTTGGTCGATGACCGGCTCGATCAGCGCCGAGCGCTACGAAGGTTGTGCCGACGTGTTCCCGTCTTACCCGATGTGTCGACCGCGGTGGCTGCGGCCCGTTCCGAGGTCCCACCCGACACTGAAGTGGTCGACGTGGTCGCCCTGTGGGGTCATCACGAAGACCGCGATGTGGTGGGTCCCGCGCCAGATACCAGCTCGTCAACACCGAACCGACCAGGACAGACCCGATGACAGCGACCGACCACATCACCACCTCACCATCGGTCGCCCCGTCGCGGATCCTCTGGTTCACCGACCTGACGCTCTCGGACAGCGACGCGGTGGGTGGTAAGGGAGCCAACCTGGGTGAGATGACCAGGGCCGGGTTGCCCGTTCCCCCCGGTTTCGTGATCGAGCACGGGGCCTACCTCGATGCGTTGACCGCCGCGGGACTGCGCGACGACGCCGCTTCTCTCGAGCCCCGCCAAGGGCTGAGCCCGAGCGAGCTGGCCGAGGAATGCGGGCGGCTGGCCGAGGCTGGCACCGAACTGGTCGACAAGGCCGGTCTCCCCGCCGACCTGAGGACCGAACTGGTGAGCGCCTACGCCGGGCTCGGCCCCGACGTAGCGGTGGCCGTGCGGTCCTCGGCCCCGGCCGAGGACTCCGCCTCGATGTCCTTTGCCGGGATACACGAGAGCTTCACCAACGTCGTCGGCGCCGATGCCCTGGTGGACGCGGTTCTCGGTTGCTGGGCGTCGTTGTGGTCGCCGCGCGCCGTCGCCTACCGAGATGCCCAGGGCTACCACGACGAACCTTCGGTGGCGGTGGTGGTGCAGCAGATGGTCCCGTCGGATCGTTCCGGTGTCATGTTCACCGCTGACCCCCGTACCGCCGACCGGAACCGGATCGTCATCGAGGCGGCGCTGGGTCTGGGCGAGGTGGTCGTCGGAGGACAGGTCGAACCCGACAACTACGTGCTGGCCAAGGACTCCCTGACGGTGCTGGAAACGCGCATCGGTCATCAGGTCGAACGACTGGTCGGTACCGCCGATGGCCAGGAACGCCAGGTCCTGGCCATCGGAGAAGGAGGCGGTCGGGTGCTGAACGATGCCCAGCTCCGAGCCCTGGGGGAGCTGGCCCGACGGGTAGAGGACCACTACGGCTCGCCTCAGGACATGGAGTGGGCCTTCTCCGGAGACGACCTCTACGTGGTGCAGACCCGGCCGATCACCACCCTTGGTGACACGCCCGACGGGCAAACCTCGCCGACGGCCTCCGCTCAGGCCAAGGTGCTGGCTTCGGGTCTGGCCGCCGGGCCCGGTGTGGTGGCCGGTCGGGTTCGGATCCTCCAGTCCCCACGTGACGGCCACCGCCTCGAGCAGGGGGAGATCTTGGTGGCGGCCATGACCGACCCCGACTGGTTGCCGGTGCTGCGCCGGGCCGGGGCCATCGTCACCGACCACGGTGGGATCACCTGCCACGCCGCCATCGTGGGGCGCGAGCTGCACCGACCGGTGGTGGTGGCCGCTCGTAGCGCCACCACCGATCTGGTCGACGCCAGTTGGTCACCGTCGACGGCGGGGCCGGTGTTGTGCTGGAGGGAGACGTCTCGAGGTCTTTGACCGCCGCGTCGGTCGCTTCGACCCCGGATGCGCCGTCCCCGGCCGTCGCAACCGAGACCACGGCCACCGCGGTGTACGTGAACCTGGCCGTTCCCGACGATGCCGAGCGGGTGGCTGCCCTTCCGGTTGACGGGGTCGGTCTCCTGCGTGCCGAGTTCATGATCACCGAAGCCCTGGGAGGGCTCCACCCGTCTCGGCTGCTGGCCGAAGGTCGGAGACAGGACTACGTGTCGGCCATGGCCGCGGGAGTGTCACGCATCGCCGCTGCCTTCAGCCCCCGGCCGGTCATCTACCGGGCGGTGGACCTTCGTTCCAACGAGTTCCGTGGCCTCGAAGGGGGAGAGGTGGAGGCCGAGGAACGCAACCCGATGATCGGCTATCGGGGGTGCTTCCGCTACGTCACCGAGCCCGAGCTGTTCCGACTCGACCTGGACGTGATCGCGGCGGTCCGCCAGCGTTACCCCAACGTTCATCTGATGATCCCCTTCGTGCGAACCCGTTGGGAGCTGGAGGCCTGCCTCCGACAGATCGACGAACACCCGCTGGGCCGAGACCGCAAGCTGAAACGTTGGATCATGGCCGAGGTCCCATCGGTGGTGCACTGGCTGCCGCAGTACGCGCAGCTCGGCATCCACGGGGTTTCGATCGGCAGCAACGACCTGACCCAGCTGATGCTGGGCGTCGACCGGGATTCCGATGTGTGCAGCGAGCTGTTCGACACCATGGACGAGGCGGTCCTGGACGCCATCGACCAGATCGTGGAGCGGGCCTCGGCCGCCGGTCTCCACACCTCGTTGTGCGGCCAGGCCGCCTCCAACGATCCCAAGCTGGTGGAACACCTGGTCCGTCGGGGCATCGCTTCGGTGTCGGTGGACCCCAGCGTCGCCGAGCTCACCCGCCGGACCGTGAGCCGGGCCGAGCACCGGATCATCCTCGATGCCGCCGCCGGGCGCCCTCCCCGCTGACCTCGGCGGCGGTCCCAGCTAGTGGGCTCGAACCTTCAGCTCAGGTGGGGAACGACCGCCACCGGGCACGGCGCGTAGTTGGCGCACTGGCGGCTGACCGAACCGAGGAGGAGACCGGCGAAGCCGCCGCGTCCCCGGGTGCCTACCACCAGCAGCGATGCGTTGCGGGCCTCCCACAGGAGGGCTTCGGCGGCAGGCGCGGCCACGCTCAGGCATTCGACCTCGGGTCGGGCTTCCATGTCGGCCAACTCGTCGTCGACGAGGGCGTTGAGGAACCGGTCCGCGGCCAGAGCGAACTCCTCTTCGTCGAGGGGCCCGAAGGCCTGGGGCCCGGGTGGGATGACCGCACCGGGGTCCCAACCGTGAACCACCCGCAAGAGCACCTTCTGGCGAACGGCCTCCGAGGCCGCCCATCGCAGGGCCGCGTGTGAACCCGGCGATGAGTCGACCCCCACCACCACCGGGGCCTCGCCGGGCAACACCAGGTCACCACCGACGGCGACGACCGGGGATCGGCCGTGGTGCAGGCAGGCCGACACCACCGAGCCCAAGAGCAGGCCGGCGAACCCGCCCAGCCCGCGGGTTCCCAGGACCAGGGCATGGGCACCCTTGGTCGTGGCGACCAGGTGCTGGGCCGCTTGACCTTGGAAGGCCACCTTGTGGACCTCGATCCCGTCCAGATCCGCCTCGGCGCGCAGGGTGGCCTCGGCCTGGTCGAGGATGGCCGGCGACGGGCTGGTGAGATTCTCCGGTATGAACGCAGCTGCCCCCGTGGGTAGGGGCCAGTCGACGACAGGCGGGGACCAGACGTGGACCAGGCACAGCGGCAGGCCCCAAATCTGGGCCTCGGCCGCGGCCCAGCGCGCGGCGCGCAGCGACCCCTTCGATCCGTCGATTCCGGCAACGACAGCCCCAGGGGGGACGCTCAGGTCCATGGGTCCATGGTCGTGGACGTGGCGGCGGCCCCGACAGGGCAGAAGGTCCCGGCGCTGGGGGCCTCAGGACCTGTGGCAGGTGATGGCGTACTCGGGGCAGTTGTCGGCGGCGAGCTGCGCGACCGAGGTCAGGTCGGCCGGTACCTCGCCATCTACGAGCAGCACGGCGTACCCCTCGTCGTCGGTGTCGAACAGGGCGGGCGCCAGGGCATAGCAGCGGCCGTGGCCCTGGCAGGCGTTGGAGTCGAGGGTGATCCTCACCGAACCTCCTCAGGTCGGATCCGTAGGGGAAGCTCTCGGGGGCCGCGCACTTGACCGGTGGACCACCGCACCCCGGTGGGGTGGTCGGCGGCCAGTTCGAAGTCGGGGATGCGGGCCAGCCACTCCTCCAACGCCACCCGGAGCTCCATGCGGGCCAGGTTCGAGCCGAGGCACCGGTGGATGCCGAGCCCGAAGGCGAGGTGGCGATTCTTCTGCCGGTCGATCACGAACTCGTCAGCGCGGTCGAAGGCTTCGGGGTCTCGGTTGGCGGCCGGGAAGGCCAACAGCACCCAATCCCGCTCTGCCACCGGGCATTCGCCGATGGTGGCGTCGTTCACGCCTTCGGCCACGATCCGGGCCATGGTGACCGGGGCGTAGAAGCGCAACAGCTCCTCGATGGCGAAAGGGGCCACCTCGGAGTCGGTGCGAAGTCGTTCCCGATCCTCGGGGTGGCGGGCCAGGTGCCAGAGGCTCGAGCCGATGGCCGACCAGGTGGTGTCGATGCCGGCCAGCAGCAGCAGGGCGATGGATCCGAAGATGTGTTCGTCGGTGATCGGCTTGCCGTCGACCTCGGCCTTGAGCAGGAAGCCGATGAGGTCGTCCCGCTCGGGTTGGCGTCGACGGTCCCTGATCACCTCGCTCAGGTAGTGGACCAGGGTGTCCTCGGGAGCGACGGTGTCGGTGTACTCGCCCGGCTTCTCCAGGATCCGGTGGATGAAGAGCCGGAAGCGGTCGCCGTCTTCGCGGGGCAGGCCCAACATCTCGGCGATGACCCGTACCGGGATGTGTTGGGCGTAGGCGGTGGCGGCATCTACGACACCGTCGGGTCCGAGCCCATCGAGCAACTCGTCGAGCAGTTCCCGGCACGTCCGGCGGGTGGCTTCCTCCCAGCGATCGACCTGGCGGGGAGCGAAGGCGGGTAGCAGCAGCCGGCGGGCATCGGCGTGGAACGGCGGATCGGAGGTGATGGGCGGCGCGTAGCCCATGGGGGCGAGGCCCGAAGGCTTCCACCGGTTGACGATCACCCCCTCTGAACTGAACCGTTCGGTGTCGTTGGCGACGGCGGACACGTCGGCGTGCCTGGTGGGTAGCCACACCCCGCCGTGGGCGTCGGAATGGGCCACCGGGCACCGTTGGCGCAGTTCGTCCCATATCGCCGGAGCGTCGGCGGCGTAGTCGTCTTGGGTGTGGTCGAACTCCGTGGCCCAGTCCTTGGGCCCAGAATCCAGGTCGGTCATCGGTTTCCCCTTGCAGCCCGGTGCGAACCCGTGGCACGACCTTGACCGTAACACCCGTTATTGACTGTCGGTCGCCTCGGGGTGGTGACGACGTGCTTCACTGGCGGTCCTGTCGATCTAGCAAGGGGCGAAGCCGTGACCGAACCAACAGTGTGGGGCGAGATCCAGGGGCGGACCATCCCTTTCCCATGGGGTGGGAGATGGACGCCGCCACCATGGTGTTCTCGGTTCCTGCCTCCGCCGCCCAGGCCCTGCTACCCGGCGATCGTTTCGAGGTGGTCGACATCGGTGGCGGCGTGGCCCAGTTCGTGCTGGCCCTCGTCGACTACCACCAGAACCCGTGGGGTGACTACCTGGAGTTGAACCTGGGCTTCCTGGCCCGCCCGGTCGGGGCGCCCGAGGACCTGATCGGGTCGTTCGTGTACCGCATGCCGGTGGATCAGGAGTTCACGTGCCAGGCAGGCAACGAGGTGATGGGCTTCCCCAAGACGGTCGAGGACCTGTCTCGGGTGGACGCCGACGGACGGGTCACCTTCGCCATGCACCGCCACGGTGAGTTGGTGATGTCGGTCTCGTTCCCGGCCGTTGAACCGATGGGAGACGCCAGCCCGGTGGAGACGGTCAGCTACTCCTACCTGAACGGAGTCGCCTACGAGACCCCGTTGTCGTTGGACCTGGGAACGGGGCTCATCGATCCGTCCGACGTGGTGATCGAACTAGGCGCCGACATCATCGGTGACGAGCTGCGCAGCCTGGGCTTGCCCTCAGCGCCAGACATGGCCACGTGGGGAACCGGCCTGGCCGGGACGTTCCAACTCGGGCGTCCGGTCGTGGTCTGAGCGGACGAACCTTCAGCCCTGGGCCCAGGCCTCGACCCGCCGGGCCAGAACGGGAAGGCTGACGGTGGCCGCACCGAGGACGACGTCGTGGAAATCGGGTAGCGAGAAGCTGTCGCCCAGCCGGTCTTCGGCGACGGATCGCAGCCGGAGGATCTCGCGCTGGCCGACCTTGTAGGCCAGGGCCTGGCCGGGCATGCCGATGTAGCGGTCCACTTCGGTCTCGATCTCGTCTCGGGTGACCGGCGCATGGTCCACCATGAAGTCGATGGCCTGTTGACGGGACCAGCCGAAGGCGTGGAGGCCGGTGTCGACCACCAGGCGGCAGGCCCGCCACGAGTCGCTGGCCAGCATGCCGAGGCGGTCCAGGTCGGAGCGGTACAGGCCCATCTCGACGGCCAGGCGTTCGGTGTAGAGGGCCCACCCTTCGACGTAGGCGGTGTGTCCCCAAGACAGGCGCCGAAACGCCGGCAGGGCCGTCCGCTCCGCGGCGATGGCCAGTTGTAGGTGATGGCCGGGAATGGCCTCGTGGTAGGCGATCGAGGCCGTCTCGGCCCGGGCCCGGCCGGTGGGGTCGTGCAGGTTGACGTGGTACTCGCCGGGACGGCTGCCGTCGGGTGCTGGCGGCGTGTAGTAGGCGGCGGGAGCGTCGGCGGCCAGGTAGTCGGGGATGGGGGTGAGCTTGCACGGCGCTTCGGGCACGATCCCGAACCACGCGCCCATGGCCGCGGTGGCATCGTCCAGGCATTGCTGGGCGTGGGCCAGGATCTCCTCGCCGTCGCGGTAGCGCAGGTCGAGGTCGTGGAGGAGGTGATCGAAGATCTCGGGCAGGTCCTCGGTGCCGAACAGGCGATGCCCGATCTCTCGGTACTGGTCGGGCAGGACCTCGGTGACCTCGTGAAGCCCGACGCGGTGCAGTTCCTCGGGGCTCAGGTCCAGCCCGGTGTGCATGCGGATCAGCGTGAGGTACAGGTCGTCGCCACCTGGGATCCAGCTCAGTCCGGCCCGATCATCGGGGCGGGCCACCCCGAGGAGCTCATCGGCCAGGACCTGGCGGTAGCGGGCGAAGGCCGGGCGCAGGCCGATCTCCACCGCGTGGCGGAGATCGGCCCGCCACTCGGCTTCGCCATCCCAGTCCGCAGGCCCGGCGATGGCGGCGAAGGGGTCGCTGTCCAGCGGTGAGGCCAGGTACCCGTCGATCTGGTTGAGCGACCGTTCCACGTTGATCCGAGCCGGAGTGCGGCCTCGGGCCAGCCCGGCGCGGAACCGAACCGCGGCCTGATCCAACATGGTGGCCATCGCCCCGATCCGGGTGACGGCGGCGGCGGTGTGGTCGACGTCGGGAACCGAGAGCTGACCGGCCATGGTGAGCAGGTCGGCGTGGACCCCCTGCATCTGGTCCGACATCAGCTCGACGAGGCCGGCGTCGATGGCCGCCATCGACTCGTCGAGCTCACCGATCAGGAGCTCGACGGTGGTGCGGTCGGTCTCGTCGAGGTCCTGGACCGGGATCGCGGCGGCCTCGGTGCGGAAGGTGGCCAACGCCTGGAGGGTGGCGGCCTCGGCTGCCTCGCTCAAGTCGTCGGCCCGGTCGTCGAAACGGTGATCGCCGAGGAAGGCGGCGAACAGCGGGCTGGTGGTGAGCCGATGCTCCCAGTAGCGGTCGGTCAGGTCAGCCAGATCGTCGGAGGCGGTCACCGGTAGATGTTGTCACGCCCGGATGCCGCGGAGCCCGGACCAGGCCAACTGGGCCACCTGAGAGGCGAAGGCGTCGGCGCCGGTACCGGGACCGAGCCCCAGGGTCAGCCAGTGGCGGCTGGTTGCTTCGGCCAGGCCGACCACGCCGAAGGCCAGCACCCGGCGCTCATCGGCCGAAAGCCCTTCGATCTCGATGAAGCCGGCGACGAGGTCGGCGACCGCAGCCTCGACCTTCTCTATGGCCGACGCCAATTGTGGGTCTGCCCGGTTGTGCTCGGCGAACAGCACCCAGAACGCCGGTCCCTGGCTGGTCGCCCACCGGAAGTAGGCCTGGAACCCGGCCTCGACCTGCTGGCGGGGACCGTCGGCCAACGCCACCCCGTTCACGATGGCCCGCTCCAAGCGGTCGCCCAGGTCTTCGACCAACTCCCGATAGAGCGCTTCTTTGGAGGTGAAGTGCTGGTAGAGCACGGGCTTGGTGACGCCGGCCGCTTCGGCCACCTCGTTCATGGACGTGCCGTGGAAGCCGTGGTCGGCGAAAACCTGCAACGCCACCTCCAGCAGTTGACGCCGGCGTGCCGGCGCGGGGAGGCGAGTGGTGTGGGCTCGTTCAGTGGCGGGGCGCCCGACCATGTCGTGGTGATCTCGGTCTGGGGTGTTCGAGTTCGACAAGGAGGGCTCAGTGCTGATGACGGATGACGGAGCGGGCGACGGTACCGGCCTGCATGTCGGCGAACGCCTCGTTGACCTCGTCGACGGTTATCTCCTTGGAGATCAACTCCTCCAGCTTGAGGTCACCCTGCTTCCACAGGTCGAGGAGCTTGGGGACATCTCGATGGACGTCGGAGGACCCGTACCAGCATCCCTTGATGGTCTTGGCCAGGTACAGCCAGGTGAAGGCCGCGTTCAGGTTGACCATGACGTCCATGCGGGGGACGCCGACCAGCACCACCTCGCCCCCAGCCCTGGTGGTGTTGATGGCTTGTTCGATGGTGGGGCCGAGGCCGATCACCTCGAAGGCCACATCTACCCCTCGGCCGTCGTTGGCGGCGATGGTGGCGGCCACCGGATCGGTTCCTTCCTCCACCAAGACGGTGTGGGTGGCCCCGAAGCTTCGGGCCATCTCCAGCTTCGATTGGAAGCGGTCGACGGCGATGATCGTGGTGGCACCCGCGATGCGGGCGCCCTGGATGACGTTGAGGCCCACCCCGCCACAGCCGATCACCGCCACCGAGTCCCCGGGGGTGATGTCAGCGGTGTTCAGGGCTGCTCCCACACCGGTGAGCACGCCGCAGCCGATCAGGGAAGCAACGTCTAGAGGAACGTCGTCGGGGATCTTCACCGTGGAGATCTCCGGTACCACCGCGTAGGGGCCGAAGGTGCCCAGGCATGCCATCTGGTGCAGCGGGGCCCCCTGACTGGTCATGCGCGTGGTCCCATCCAGCAGACCGGCCGCACCTTGGACCCGCGACGTCTCGCACAGGTAGGGCTGGCCGTGTTGGCACATGTAGCACTGGCCACAAGCCGGGACGAACGACAAGACGACGTGGTCACCTACCGCCACCCGGGTGACGCCTTCGCCCACCGCCTCGACGATGCCGGCACCCTCGTGACCCAACACGATGGGGGTGGGAAGGGGGATGGTGCCGTTTTGGACCGACAGGTCAGAGTGGCACACCCCCGAGGCCACCACCTTGACCCTCACCTCACCAGGCCCCGGCGGGGCGAGGTCGATGTCGTCTCGGGTCTCGATGGGTGCGTCGAACGCTGGTAGGACCGCGGCCTTCATTGGTGGTTCCCCTTGCTGGCTTGGTGGCCCTCGGACCCTACCCCGACGGGTCTGGGCAGGCTGCGGGCCGGCTGTCTCTCAGGTGAGGGGGCGGCCGTGCTCGCGGTCGTCTCGGATGGCCGACTTGATGCCGTAACCGAACACGATGGCCGGTGCAAGCACGATCGATCCGATGACCATGGACCCGATGATCACCGTGACCATCCAGTCCTTCATCTCGGTGAACAGGGCAACGAAGAACAACACGATGCTGACCAGGTACAGCCCGTACCCGATGCGCTTACCCGCCTTCACCAGCGAGTCGATCCGGGCCCGCTTGGCCAGCACCGGATCGGAGTAGGACACGTCAGACATCGCCTTCAGGCTACCGATCGGGTCACGGCTGGGGAACGGTGCCGTCGGGGCGGCCCGCGGCCCAGCGCAGGTCGTCGGTCAACCGAAGCTCGGGGTCCACCGCGTCGCTGCCGCCCAGCACGTGGAGCACGGTGAGGAACCGGCGGACCTCGGCCACGTCGTGGACCCGCAGCACCACCCCCGAGCCGCTGCCGACGGCAGCCACCGCGGCCAGCGTGCCGGCCAAGCGTTCCCGGGGCCGGGTCTGGGTCAACGCGCCGATGAAGTCCTTGCGGGAGATGGCCAGGAGCATGGGGAGCCCATCGGGGTTCAGTTCCGGCAGTCGCCGGAGGACCTCGATGGTCTGGGCCGGGGTCTTGGTGAAGTCGGGGCCGGGATCGACCAGGATCGAATCGGGGTCCACCCCGGCGTCGACCGCTTCGGCCGCCTTGGCGGCCAGGAAATCCCGCACCTCGGCCACGACGTTGCCGTACAGTTCGGTCTCTTGCAGCCGGGTCTTGGGTGGGGCGGCGGTGTGCATGACCACCAGGCCGGCCCGATGCCGGGCCACCAGGGGCGCCAGCTCGGGGGCGCGGAGCCCGCTCACGTCGTTGATGATGTGGGCCCCGGCCTCCAGCACCGCCTCGACCACCGGCGGCTTGTAGGTGTCAACCGAGATCACCACCTCGGGCAGCTCGGCCCGGATGGCTCGCACCAACGGCGCCACCCGCTCGATCTCCACGTCGGGGTCGACCTCGGCCACGTTGGTGATGCCGGATTGACCGCCCACGTCGATCACGGTGGCGCCGTCGGCCACCATCGCCTGAACCTGGGCCATCTGGGTATCGAGCCCACGACGTCCTGGGTCGGAGAACGAGTCGGGGTTGGCGTTGACCACCCCCATCAGCACCGGCCGGGTCAGGTCGACGCTGCGGTCTCCGAGCCGCAGAGACGGCCGGAACGAGGGGGGAGTTGTCACCTCAGTTGGCGTTGGCCAAGGCGTTGACCGCCTTGTCACCCGCCTTCTTGGAGTACGAGATGGCGCCGACGACCACCACCGCGGCGGCCACGGCGATGACCAGGGCCGCCACTTCGGGAGCCTGCTTGAGCTCGGCCAGCTTGTCGGTGTCGTACAGCTTGATGATGGCGGGCAGGATCAGCAGCGACACCAGGTTCATGACCTTGATCAGCGGGTTCAGGGCCGGGCCAGCGGTGTCCTTGAACGGGTCACCGACGGTGTCACCGATGACGGCGGCCTTGTGGCTCTCTGAACCCTTACCGCCCTCGGCGCCGTCCTCGATGTACTTCTTGGCGTTGTCCCAAGCGCCACCGGCGTTGGACAAGAAGTTGGCCATGAGCTGACCGACCACGATCACGCTGGCCAGGAAGGCGCCCAGGCTGATGGGGCCGAGGCCGAAGCCGATGATGACCGGGGCCAGCACGGCGATGAGGGCCGGCGTGGCCAGCTCGCGCAGCGAGGCGGCGGTGCAGATGTCGATGGCGGGGGCGTAGTCGGGCTTCTTCTCGCCGCTCATGATCTTGCCGTCGGCGAACTGGCGGCGAACCTCCTGCACCACCACGCCGGCGGTGCGAGATACGGCGCGGATGGCCAGCGACGAGAAGATGAAGGCGATCGAGCCACCGATGAGCAGGCCGATGAACACCTTGGGGTCGGCCACGTTGATGATGTAGCCCTGGTCGCCGGCCACCTCGGCCAGGCCGATCTGTTCGATGATGGTCTCGCCGTAGGAGGCGAACAGGGCCACCGCCGCGATCACGGCCGAACCGATGGCGAAGCCCTTGGTGACGGCCTTGGTGGTGTTGCCCACGGCGTCGAGGCTGACCATGATCCGCTCGGGCTCACCTTCGAAGTTGCCAGACATCTCGGCGATGCCCGCGGCGTTGTCGGCCACAGGGCCGAAGGTGTCCTCGGCCACGATGATGCCGGTGGTGGAGAGCATGCCGATACCGGCCAACGCCACCAGGTACACCGAGAACTTGAACGAACCACCACCGAGGGCGATGGCGCCGCCGATGGCCACGGCCACCGCGATCAGGGCCCACACCGCCGACTCCAAGCCCAAGCTGATGCCTTCGAGCACGGTGGTGGCCGGACCGGTCCGGGTGGCCACCGCGATGTCCTGCACCGGCTTGGTGGTGGTGGAGGTGAAGTAGGCGGTGATCTTGGAGGCGGCGAAGCCGAGGGCCACGCCCAACACGATGGCGCCGAACATGCGGGCTCCGGGCTGGCTCACCACCAGCTCACCACCGCCGACGGCCTTCGGGTTGCCGACGTAGCCGAAGGCCAGGGCACCGGCGCCCACGATCGAGATGGCCTGGGCGATGTAGATGCCGCGGTCGATGCACTTGAGGGCGTCGTCTTCACCGGGCCGGGCCTTGACCATGAAGATGCCGATGATCGAACCCACCAGGCCGATGGCCATGACCGCCACCGGGAAGATGAGGCCACGGGCGGCCTGGTCGGGGCCGACGCCAATGGCGGACATGGCCGACACGCCGAGGATGATGGAGGCCACCAGGGTCACGCCGAAGCTTTCGAAGAGGTCCGAGGCCATGCCGGCGCAGTCGCCCACGTTGTCGCCGACGTTGTCGGCGATGGTGGCGGGGTTGCGGGGGTCGTCTTCGGGGATGCCCGCCTCGACCTTGCCGACCAGGTCGGCGCCCACGTCGGCCGCCTTGGTGAAGATGCCGCCACCGACGCGCAGGAACAGGGCCAGAAGGGAGCCACCGAATCCGAAGCCGACCAGGATGGCCGAGCTGGTGTTCTGGAAGATCAAGATGATGGTGGTGGCACCGAGCAGGCCGAGTCCGGCGGTGGCCAGGCCCACCGAGCCTCCGGTGCGGATGGCAACGGTGAGGGCACCGGGGAAGTCGCTCTTGGTGGCGGCCGCGGTGGTGCGGATGTTGCCGCGGGTGGCCAGCCACATTCCCAAGAAGCCGATGGCTCCCGAGGAGGCGCCACCGATGATGAAGGCGACGGTGCGGAACAGACCGGACTGCACGAATCCCAGGGCGACCTCGCCGTCGGGGTCGAGGATCTTGGAGCTGGTCAGGAACACCACCACCGCCAACGGGATCACGATCATCCCGATGGTGCGGAACTGGCGGGTGATGTAGGCCATGGCCCCCACCTGCACCGCCTCGGCGATCTCCTTCATCTCGGGGGTGCCGTCGTCGGACTTGAGCACCCCCTGCATGAGGACGTACCCGACGGCCAGGGCGGCCAGGGCGATGCCGAGCGAGACGAACAGGAGGGCCTTGTCGGTCCCTCCCAGGGTGAAGGCTTGGTAACCGCCTTCGGCTGCGAGCAGGTGCACCGTGGATCCTTGGTTGGTGGGGTCTAGGTGGGTGACGGACCCGCACGCGCGCGTGTCAAGGGGCCCGAAAGTCCCTCTTCGCTACTACGGCAGCCCGCGCTTGTGCAACATTGCACGAATGGGCACGGAAGCCGCGGGCCCGCCCGCCTGGTGACCAGCTACCTCAGGCGGCGAAGGCTTCGGCCTGAGCTTCGACCAGGCGCACGACGTCGCCCATCACCACGTTCACGTCGATGAGGTGCAGACCCCACTCGGGGGTGAGAGCGCCGGGGATCTCATCGGCTCGGGGGTCGGCGGGGTCGGCCACGGTCTCGACCTCCAGATAGGTGAAGCCATCGGCGCTGACGCATCGGGCCCGGGCCAGCCCCGGGACAGAGACGAACGGCGTCGTGATCTCACCAGTCGACGGATCCAACCACCCCGATGCCTGCGTGCTGACCCCCAGATCACTCAGGATCGAGGCTTCGCGGTTGGCGGGGAAGTACGCGTCGGTCTCGACCGCCTCACCACCCACGCCGCCCGCAAGGTCGGCAGGGTTGGTGCAGACCGCCACCTGGTCGGTGGGCTGGGTCGCTCCGCTGCTGCGGGTACCGCTGATCGGTCGGCCGAAGAACGCACCCGCCGGCGGTGGGGACCCGGCGGCGAACGACGCCCAGCTCAGAACGCACCCGGTCTGGTCGTCGGTACGGCAGACCGGCACGTTCTGGAACTGACCACCGACGTCGGCGCCTTCGGGCACGGCGACCGACCAGCCGGCCAGGTAGGCCGAGATCAACAGTTCCCGGACGTCGTCGTTGGGGTCTATCTCCTCGGCGATCAACTGGCTCAACACCGCCGCTCCCTGGGAGTGCCCGATCAACACCACACCGCGTCCGCCGTTGTCGTTGGCCATGTAGGTCCGGAAGGCGTCGAGCACGTCGGCGTAGGGGTCTCCTTCCTCCAGGTCGGGCAGGTCACCTTCGGCGTCGGTCGATGTGAAGCCGGTGAGGCCGGCGAGGGTCCTCTGGCGGTAGACGGGGGCGAACAGCCGGCACTGGGACTGGAGGCGGGCCTGGTTCAGCGTGACGAACCCTTCTTCGTCATCTGACGCGTTCCAATCGCTGAAGGGTGCTTGGTCTCGCGAGATGGTGGGGTACACGTAGAAGCAGTCGATGGCGGGCTCGGCGGCGGCCTCGAACGCCTCGACGGTCAGGGTGCCATCGGCGGTGACGGTGGTGGAGGAGAGGTCACCGTCGCACACGTCTTCGGCGTCGGGCCGGCACACCCAGTGGGCAGGGTCGGCGTAGTTGGTGGTCTCGTAGTCGGCGTAGCGGTCCAACGCCTTCCCGTCGGTGCTCTCAGCGGAACCGGCCGGGGCGGTGGATGACGCGGCCGCGGACGTGGACGACGGGGAGGCGGTGGGGCTGTCGTCATCACCGGAGCTACACGCCGCCATGAGCAATACCCCGCAGGTCAGGGCGGCAAGGACCCTGACGGTGAAAAGGCGAGGACGCGGCGTGCCAGCACTGTTCGTGACCATGGGCTCGGACCGTACTGCCCCCGCCGGGCCCGAGCATGGCGAGTTAAGCGGTGGCGGTGGAGCGCAGGGCGGCGGAGAAGCTCAGGTCGGACGAGGACGGGGTGTCCTGGTGTACCGACACGGCGATGGTGTTGATCCCCACGTTGATCAGGTTGGTGGGTAGGGCGAACGAACGGACGGCGTTCTCGGCGCTACCCGAGCGTCCGCTGATGGCTCGTAGGGCGGTTTCGTCGGAGCCGGGTCCGACGTTGTCCCGCACGACCTCCACCCCGTTCAGGTAGACGATGGCCCCGTCATCGGCCACCAGGTCCAAGGTGAGGGTGGCCGGCACCGCGGTGGCGTTGAACGTGGTGCGCAACCACGAGGTGACGTACTTCTGGGAGCTACTAGGACCGAAGGAGATGACGGTGGTTTCGTCGCCGTCGCCGTAGCCGAACTGGGCGTTGCCCTGTGCCCAGGCGCTGTCGTCGAAGCCGAGCCCGCTCCAACCCGGGGCCATCGTGCCCGTGTCGAGGTAGCGCCACGACGCGTTGGCGGCCAAGCTCACCGGAGGAGGCGGTGGCGGCGGGGCCACCGGGAAGATCACGAACCCCTGGGCCGGGACCCCCGACACGTTGGTGAAGTCCCCGGCCGCCACCAGGACCTGCCCGTCGGTGGCCAGGTCCCGCACCCCCCAGAACTGGTCGAAGGTTGGGTTCCAGTCGGTCTGGCGAGCCCCGGTGATCATCGAGTTGCCGACCAGGCGAAGGTTGTAGTCGCCTTCGCATTCCTCGTGGTTGCCGGTGTACCAGTTGTCGCCGACGATGGTCACCGCTTGGGCATCTCCGCCGCAGCGTTGGCGGAACTGCTTGGTGCCGGTGGTGGTGTTGAACACCGCACCCTGGTTGCCGTACTCGGCGAGGGCCGCGGCCAGACGGGTGCCGTTGGGGCTCAGTTCCAGGTCGAGCGCCTCGCCGGAGACGTCGCTGAACGTCGGCGCGGTCACTGCGCCGGTGAAGCCGTCGAGGGCGGTGAGCCGGGTGGTGGCGGTGCCGTGGACGGTGGTGTACAGCCCGCCTATGAACACCCGGGACCGGTCGGGGAGGGCGGCGATGGTGTTCACTGACGCGTTCACGTTGGGGTCGAAGGTGGGGTCGACGGCGCCGGTGACGAGGTCGAGGGCGGCCACCCGGTTGCGGGCTACGCCGCCAATGGTGGAGAACGTGCCCGCCACGTACAGCCGGTCTCCGGCTGCCACCACCTTGTTCACCCGGTTGGTGTCAGCCCGGAATGGTTTGACCGCCCCGGTCTGGAGGTCTACCGCGGCCAGCCGGGCCCGGGGCTGACCGTTGACGGTGGTGAAGTCTCCGCCCAGGTAGAGCGTGTCCCCCCGCACGGCGAGGGTACGGACGATCCCGTTGGTGTCGGCCCGAAACGTCGGGATCACGGCGCCGGTGGTGCGGTCGAAGGCGGCGACGTTGGCGTAAGCCCCTTGGTTGGTGCCGCCCTGGTTGCGGACGTTGGCGAAGGTTCCGCCCAGGTAGATGCGGGTGGAGGTGAGGCTGACCGCCCACCCCACCCCGTCGACGCGATGCGCGGGCTTCGGGGTTTGGAGGAAGCGCACGTCTCCGGTGGGGTCGCACGCGCTCAGGCTGGCGGAGGCGACCACGGCGACCGCCACCAGTCCGAGTCGGAGGACCAGGGGCGTCCGGTGTTCTTTCCGCCGGTTCAGGACATCACTCTCAGTAGTGCTCACGGGCAAACCCCCACGTTCCGTGAACCACCTTACGGGTCGGGGTCTCCGGTCACAAGAGCCACCTTGGGCGGCGTCGGGCCACTAGGTTCCGGGCCGCGCCTCGCGGATGGCCCGCACGCCGAACGCTCGAACCTGGAGGTGGCCCCGTGGCCAATCTCAACCTGATCCGAATCCAGGCCCTGGTGGAGGAGGCCGTGAACAACGGCGCCACCAGCGTGGAGGAGATCCATCAGGCCGTGGCCGCCGCCCCCCTCGGGGTGCTCAGCCAGCTCGAACCCATCGCCGGGGTGGTGGGGACCACCCAGGACCTGACGGAGCGCAGCATCGGCGCGGTCTACGACACCATCCGTCGGGTCAACGAACAGGTGGGCGTGTTGGCCGAACAGCTCCTCGCCGCCCAGGGTGACCTGAGCGGAGAAGGTGAATCGGCCTAGGCCCGAACCGGCCTGGCTGTCACCGGGCGCTGGCTACTTCTGGGACAAGAGCTTGCGGTTCTTGACCTTCGACTTGAGGTAGTCCTTGTTCATCAGGGCGATGAAGTCGATGGAGATCTCCTTCGGGCACGCCTCTTGGCATTCGCCGTGGTTGGTGCACGAACCGAAGAACTCCTCCATGGTCTCCACCATGGCCTCGACCCGCTTGTAGCGCTCGGCCTGACCCTGGGGCAGGAGGTTGAGGTGCGACACCTTGGCCGAGGTGAAGAGCTGGGCCGCCGAGTTGGGGCACGCCGCCACGCACGCACCACAGCCGATGCAGGCCGCGGCGTCCATGGCCGCGTCGGCCACCGGCTTGGGGATGGGGATCAGGTTGGCGTCGGGGGCACCACCGGTCTCGGCGGTGATGAAGCCGCCCGACTCGACGATGCGGTCCAGGGCTGCCCGGTCGACCATGAGGTCCTTCACCACCGGGAAGGCGGTGGCCCGCCAGGGTTCGATAACGACCTCTTGGCCGTCGTCGAACTTGCGCATGTGGAGCTGGCAGGTGGCGGTGCCCTTCTGGGGGCCGTGGGCCTGGCCGTTGATCATCAGCGAGCAGGTGCCGCAGATGCCTTCACGGCAGTCGTGGTCGAAGACGATTGCCTCTTTGCCGTCGGCGATAAGACGCTCGTTGACGAGGTCGAGCATCTCCAAGAACGACATCTCGTCCTTGATGCCCGGTGCCGCGATCACGTCGAAGTGACCGGGGGCGTCCGGGCCGTCCTGGCGCCAGACCTTGAGGGTGAGGTTCAGTTCCTTGCTCACTTGTAGCTCCGGACGGCGAGGTGGACGTTGTCGAAGGTGAGTTGCTCGACGTGGCGGTTGGGTTTGGCGGCGTCGCCGGTCCACTCCCAGGCCGCCACGTGGGCGAAGTTGGCGTCGTCGCGCTGGGCTTCGCCTTCGTCGGTTTGGTGTTCGGCCCGGAAGTGACCACCGCAGGACTCCTCACGGGTGAGGGCGTCGAGGCACATGACCTGGGCCAACTCGAAGAAGTCGTCGACCCGGCCGGCCTTCTCGAGGGTCTGGTTGGTGGAGGTGCCGCTGCCGGTGACCCGCAGGTCCTTGCGGAACTCTTCGTGCAGGGCGGGGATCTCGGCCAGCGCCGTCTCCAGGCTTTCCTTGGTCCGCTCCATGCCGCAGTTCTCCAGCATGATCTTGCCCAGCGCCATGTGGAACGAGTCGGGCGAGCGGGTGCCCCCGATGGACAGGTACTGGTTGAACCGGTCGCTGGCGGCGGCCTCGGCGGCCTTGAACTCGGGGTGGTCGGTCGGTACCGGCTGGCTGCCCAGCTTGGGGGCCAGGTAGTTGCTGATGGTGTTGGGCAGCACGAAGTAGCCGTCAGCCAGGCCCTGCATGAGGGCCGAGGCACCGAGGCGGTTGGCGCCGTGGTCGGAGAAGTTGGCCTCGCCGGTGCAGTACAGGCCGGGCACGGTGGTCATCAGCTCGTAGTCCACCCACAGCCCACCCATGGTGTAGTGGGGAGCGGGGTAGATGCGCATGGGCACCTTGTAGGGCGATTCGTCGGTGATGCGCTCGTACATCTCGAAGAGGTTGCCGTAGCGCTCCTCGATGACGTGCTCGCCGAGGCGCCCGATGGCATCGGAGAAGTCGAGGTAGACGCCGTTCTCGAGCGGACCGACGCCGTGGCCCTTGGCCACCTCGACCAGGGCGGCTCGGCTGGCGATGTCTCGGGGGGCCAGGTTGCCGAAGCTGGGGTAGCGACGCTCGAGGTAGTAGTCGCGGTCTTCTTCGGGGATCTGGTCGGCGGGGCGCTTGTCGTCGGCCCGCTTGGGAACCCAGATGCGGCCGTCGTTGCGCAGCGACTCCGACATGAGGGTGAGCTTGGACTGGAAGTCGTCGCTCTGGGGGATGCAGGTGGGGTGGATCTGGGTGTAGCAGGGGTTGGCGAAGGCCGCACCCTTGCGATGGGCCCGCCACGCCGCAGTGACGTTGCAGGTCATGGCGTTGGTGGACAGGAAGAACACGTTCGAGTAGCCGCCCGTGGCCAGGACCACGGCGTGGGCCGAGTGGCTGGTGACCTCGCCGGTGAGCAGGTCTCGGACCACGATGCCGGCGGCCTCGCCGTCGACCACGACCACGTCGACCAGCTCGGTGCGGTTGATCATCTCGACGTTGCCCAGCCCGACCTGGCGGGCGAGCTGCTGGTAGGCGCCGAGCAGGAGCTGCTGGCCGGTTTGGCCCCGGGCGTAGAAGGTACGGCTGACCTGGGCGCCACCGAAGGAGCGGTTGTCTAGCAGGCCGCCGTACTCCCGGGCGAAGGGCACGCCCTGGGCGGTCATCTGGTCGATGATGTTCACCGACTCTTCGGCCAGGCGGTGGACGTTGGCCTCACGGGAGCGGAAGTCTCCGCCCTTCACCGTGTCGTAGAAGAGCCGGTAGATGGAATCGCCGTCGCCCTTGTAGTTCTTGGCGGCGTTGATGCCGCCCTGGGCGGCGATGGAGTGGGCCCGGCGGGGCGAGTCGTGGAAGGTGAAGGCCTTGACCTGGTAGCCCTGTTCGCCGAGGGTGGCGGCGGCGGCGCCGCCGGCCAAGCCGGTGCCCACCACGATCACCTTGTACTTGCGGCGGTTGGCCGGGTTGACCAGCTTTCGGTCGAACTTGTAGCTCGTCCACTTGTCGGCGATCGGGCCGGCGGGGATCTTGGAGTCGAGTTGCACTTTCGCTCTCGTTCTTTCGCTGCGGGGCGTTGGGGTCGGCCGGATCAGACGCTGACTACGCCAGCGAGCACGGCGATCGGGAACGACACGTTGCCGATCACCACGATGGCGGCGAAGGCGGTGGCGAAGCTGCGGCGGGCACCGTTGAAGCGGGGGTTGTTCCAACCCATGGACTGGAAGAGGCTCCACGCCCCGTGGAAAAGGTGGATGCCCAGGGCGATGTTGCCGGCGATGTAGAGCAGGGCGACGGGGATCCGGCTGAGGCTGTTGGCCACGTTCTCGTAGGCCTCGCCCCGCACGTAGTGGTAGCCGGTACCGGTGAACGTGAGGTCGAAGAGGTGCCACACCAAGAAGAACAAGAAGATGAGGCCGGTGAAGCGCATGGTGCGACCGGCGAAGGTGACCGCCACGTAGTCCCGGGGGGACTGGTACTTCACCGTTCGGGCCTTCTTGTTCATGATGGTGAGCGAGTACGCGGCGTGGATGTGCAGCACGAACGCGGCGATGAGCCCGAGGCGCAGACCCCACAGGGCCACGGTTCGGGGCAGGATCGGCACCAGCAGTTCCCGCAGGAAGTGCCCGTAGTGGTTGAAGTCCTCGGCCCCCAGGTACATCTTCAGGTTGCCCACCATGTGGGCGAACACGAAGCCCATGAGCATGATCCCGGTGACCGCCATGACGTACTTCTTGCCAAGGGCGGACCGGTACAGCTCTACGGGGAACGGGGCGGGGCGCTTGGCCCGGGCGCCGGCTCCAGCCGAGCCGCGGGCAACCGTTGTCGTAGCCATCACGAGCGAACTTACCCCTGCACAACCCCCACACAGGAAACCGACGCCCCGATTTCCTGACACACCGTCAGGTGGATGGGGGGCGGTGCCGGGTTGTCGGGCCGCTCAGAGGAGCGACTCGTCGACCCACCAGCCGTGGAATCCGAACGGGACCCGAACCCCCAGGTGGATCTGGGCGACCGGGCCCTTGGCCATGGCTTGGGCGTCGAAGATGCCCAGTGAAGACGTGTCGGTGGTGCGATCCCAGATGTAGGTGAACACCCAGCCCTCGCCTTCGGGCGCGTCCTCGCTGGCGGGCACGAAGAACCCTTCACCCGATCGCAGGTTCGCCCCTGGGTCCCAGACGTCCTCGGTTCCCCGTTCCAGGTCGACGTGGGCCACGCCGCCCAACTCGAACCCGAAATCGCCCTCGGTGGGGGCGGCGGCCAGCCAGCCATGCCTGGTGGCCCGACCGGTGAAGCGGCGGTCGTGGGTGGGAAGGTCCATCTCCCGGTCGGAGAGGGCTGTCTCCGAGAAGGTGAGATCGGCGCCACCGGTGCCGATGCGCCACTCGGTCAGTTGCGACGGCACCAGGTCGCCGCGGCGGCCGAACGCCTCGGGCATCTTGGCCACCCGCAGCACCACGTCGTCACCGTCGCGGTGGGCGTTGAGCCCGTGGAACACGAAGCATGGGTCTATGTCCACCCAGCGGATCTGATCGCCGGGACCGTCGAGGGGCATGACCCCCACCCGGCACGGCCCGGTCTCGTCCCAGTGGAACGGGATCTCGGGGTAGGGGTTGGCGGCATCGGCGCCGAGGACCACCGGCCCGATCCAGAACACCGCGTCTCGGTCGGTGATCGCGAAGTCGTGGACCATGGTGGCCGTGTCCACGGCGATGGGGCTCACCACCTCGAGGGCACCCGCCGCGCTGGCGGCGTAGTAGGTGAGGCGGGGAGTGACGAACTCGTAGCCGAAGAAGTACATGCGCCCGGTGGTCGGGTCGATCTTGGGGTGGGCGGTCATCGTCTCGCCCAGCTTCCCGTCGTAGCCCCACGGGCCGACGGTGGACAGGTCGTCGGGGTTCAGTTCGAAGGGCCAGCCCACTTCGCCCAAGGTCAGCAGCTTGCCGGCGTGGTGGATCACCGAAACGTTGGACTGGTTGTTGGCCTGACCTGGTACTCCCCCGAACTCGAGCAGGTCCTTGCCGGACTCGGCCAGCGGGGTCTTGACGTAGCGGTTGCGATACCACTGGGCCTTGCCGTCTGAGATGCGAACGCCGTGGATCATGCCGTCGCCCAGGAACCAGTGGCTTGGTTCGGTCTTGGACTGTGAGTTGGGCCCGTTGCGCACGAACAGTCCGGACAGGCGCGAGGGGATGGTGCCGGTGACGCGCAGGTCGGTGAGGGTCTCCTCGGTGGTGACCGGGCGGAAGTTCCCCTGCACCCAGTAGGGACGGTTGGGGTCATAGGGGGTCTGGGCCACGGTCGGTGTGGTGGCCGCCGCCGATGTGGAGCTACCCGTCCTCGCCGTCGATGTCGATGACGACGAGGACGTCGATCCGTCGCCGCCACACGCGGTGAGGATCCCGGACCCTCCCAGGGTCACGGCCCCCGCCCCCAGGCCCAGTGCCCGCAGGATCTCTCGACGTGACGGGACTGGTCCCGATGGCCTCTGGGTCATTGCGACTCCGGGTTCGTGGGGCGGTGGAGCGCTGTCTACCAGGGTTGGACCTGTCGGGAGCCTCGATTCAGGACCGGACGATGTGGCCCGAATCGGTCCGCACGGCGGGGCCGACGGGTAGGTCGGCTCCGGTCAACTCGAGGGTGAGGGTCACCGGGCCGGGGGCGTCGGGCACCTCGATGGACAAGGTGCCGACCCGCACGCAGGTGTCGGCGTCCACGTGACCGCCGAATCGCCAGCATTGGTCGCCGCCTTCCCAGCTCAGGTGGGCGTCCACCTCGATGTCTTGCATGGGGGTGCGCAGATCGCTGGCCACGTGGACGTCGATGGCCAGGGTTTCACCGACCATGACCTCGGCCGGGAGGCGGTCGGCGGTGACGATCACCGGCTGGCACGCTTCGACCAGCGCGTCGTAGGCCGGTTTGGTTCGTCCCCGGTGGTCGACCAGCGAGAACCCGATGGCGGGTTGTCCGTCGGCCAGCGAGAACACCGCGAACCCGCCCGTCGGCCGGTACTTGAGGCGGCGGAGCGTCTCGATCTGATGGCGGACCAGGTTGGCCTGGTAGGTCTGGGTGGCGGTGCGCCACGAGTCGAAGCTGGGGTGGTCGGCGGCGGGGACCCGAGCATCGAGCTGATCGTGTTGCAACCCGTGGTGGCGCGCCATGCCGTCCCAGTCCAGGTCGGGCCAACGTTCGGGCTGGCAGAACTGGGCGGTGTCGGGCACCGACTGTGCCCCGAACTCGGACACGAACCGAACCATCCGGGGCATGAGCCGGGCCAGACCCGACAGCTCACGGTCCTCCCCGTGGTACCAGCCGAACCACAGGTGGCTGTCGGTTCCGTCGAACAGCGGCGGGTGGGGGAGGACCCCGGAGTGGGCGATGACCGGCCTGGTGCCGTCGGCCTTGTCGATGGTGCGCTTCACGGAGCGGTCCAGGACCGACTTGTTCCAGCTCGGTAGCTCCTGGGACAGCAGGGCCCGGGCTCGGCTCCTCGCCGGGGCGGGGGTGTGGTCCTCGTCGGTCGACCACCGGTGCCGGCCCCTGGTTGGCGCCCTTGAGGAACATCCGCTCGCCGTTGACGTGCAACACCCAGCCCCGCATCGACACCTGTCGGAGCCCGATCCGGCGGGTGACCCGGTGGCTGAGCGGAGCTTCCTCGGGGAGCTGGTCGCCGTCGGGGTCGGGGTGGGCCGCCACCTCCACCACTACGTCGTGGAGGGGTTGGTCGCCCAGGGCGTGGGGCCACCACAGGTCGGGGTCCTCCACCCCGATCTGCCATTCGACCTGGTTCTCACCGGCGGCCAACCGCCGTTGGTCGATGTGGTCGACGTCGCCCACCGAGGACCGCAGGGTCACCTCGCCGGCCACCGACGAGTCGAGGACGGCCCGGAAGGTGACGGTGGCTCGGTTCTCGTTGGCGTCGCGGCACACCACCCGGAGGTGGCGGATCTGCACCGGCCCGGTTCGTTCCAGGTGGACGGGACGCCACAGGCCGCCCGGGTTCCAGTCGCGGTCGATCCCCACCGACCCGCCGAAGGATCCGGTGATGTTGCGTCGCACCGCCGGGTCGGTTTCGGGGTGGCAGGTGAGCTCGACCCCGAGCAGGTGGTCGCTTCGGGCTCCGAGTGCTTCGGTCACCTCGAAGCAGTGGGGGAAGAAGTAGCCCTCGGTGTCGCCCACGTACGCGCCGTCGAGCCACACGTCGCCTTGGTAGAAGGCACCGTCGAAGCGCAGCCACCACCGTTCGCCGGTCTCGGGCGCCGGGTGGTCGAAACGGGTGCGGTAGAGCAGCGGCCCGTCGGTGTCGGCGAAGGCCGGGTTGGACCGCCAGTGCCCGGGAACGTCGACCTTGGTCCATTGCTCCGCGTCGTCGTGGTCCAGCCAGGTTCGACGGCTCTCGTCATCGGCGAGCGTGGCCTCCCAGGGCCCGGCCAGTTCCACGAGCGGCGACGTTAGTGGTGCGGGCGCCTCAGCCCTTCAGGAGCTCCACCCTGGAGTCGGCCAGCATCGCTTCGCGGTCTTCGGCCAGCACGAATCCAGCCTCGATCGCCTCGTCGGCGGAGGCCTCATAGGCCTTCAGGTAGGCGTCCTCGGTCGGATACCAGTCGGTGAGCGTGGCGGCGGGAACCTCGAGGGTCGAACCCATCAGCAGGCACGCCACCGACCCGCCGGGCGTGGCCACCCCGGAGTGGATCTGCACCGGCACGTCCACCGCCGGGGTGCGGATCCCACCCTCGACGATGCCGTTCTCGTCCCGCACGTAGGCGGGCTCCGCCCCCGAGTCGTCGACCTCGTAGCGGGGGGCCTTGGGGGGGCGTCGCCGCCGCGGGCCCATGTGTCGAGGTGGCGGGCCCGGCCTTGGCCGCCCAGTGCATGGGGCCGTCGTTGATGGGTGCGCCGCAGTCCATGGTGTCGGCGATGGGGCCGAGCATGTAGCGGTCTACGTGGGCGGTGCCGGCCACCTCCCACAGGCGGATGGTGTCGGTGTCGTCCTGGCGGGCGGGGAAGTAGTTGAGCAGGCCGACCACGTCGGATTCGGTCTGCAGCATGAGCACCGGTACGCCGACGTCTTCGCGGATCTGGGTGGGCTGGGTGCCGATGGCCGAAGCGATGTCGACACCGCCGCCCGAACCGCCCAGCCCTTGGGCTCCGCCGCCCCGGCTGTGGATGAAGAAGGCGTCGAACTCCTGGGTGTGGGGCTGCACGCCGTTGGCGTAGGTGGTGAGGGCGAAGGCCGACTGGGATTCGCCCGCCGCGATCATCGCTTCGGGCTCGAGACCGCCGAGCAGACCGTCGGCCCCCGATTGGCGCAGCGTCCGGGACACCTGGGTGTAGATGTCGAACGAGTAGGCGTCTCCGGGGTGGCTGAGCTCGCCGTAGCGTTCGGGGACCATGGCCTTGAGCCCCTTGCCGGCCAGGTCGCCGGCGGCACCGACCGACACCGCCACCGGGCCACCTTCCACCCCGATGTGTTGGGCCGAGACGCCGACCCAGGCGTAGCCGCCGCGGATGATCTCGTCGGCCAGGTAGGTCCAGTCGGGGTTGGCGTCGATTCCGCCGGACACGTTGAGCCATTCCAGGACCACGGTGCCGTTGAAGTCCTCGGCCTTGGCCGGGCGGCGGACCACGACGCGGGTTCGGTAGTCGGCGGTGTCGCCTTCGCTCAGGTTGAACTCGCCCGAACCGGGAAGGTCGGTGGCCGCGTCGTCGATCACATAGGACGTGGCCGTTCCCTCCACCGCGTACTCCTCTTGCACGAACCCGTTGCCTTCCAGGTCGAAGTCACGGATGTCGGTGAGGGCGGTGCCGGTCCCCCCGGTGAGTGCGCCCACCACGGCGGCGGCGGGGGAGTCTTGGCGGTCCCGCTCGGCGGGCAGGCCCCGCTCGGTCTTGTCGCCCGGGTTGGTGGTGGCGGTGCCGCCCTGGTCGGCGCCGGCAACGGTGGTGGTCGAACGGTCGGTGGCATCGTCGTCAGACGAACAGCCGACGGTCCCGAACAACAAGGCCATGCACGCCAAGCCAGCGGCGATGATCGAACGTGGTCCCCTGGTGATCATGGCGGCGCACCCTAGATCGGTGACCGCCAGCCGTGCCCGGCAAACGCGTCGGTCAGGGGTAGGTCGAGGTCAGGAGCCGAGCCGGTCGGGCTGGGCCATGTCGAGCAGTTCGGCCCGGTCATCGCTCAGCACGAACCCGGCCTCGATGGCGGCATCGGTTGCCTTCTCGAAGGCGGCCGTGTACTCCGCGGCCGACGGGTGCAGTTCGGCTAGCCGGTCGGCGGGAATCGGGATGGTGGTGCCGAAGAGGATGCACACCACCGACGAGTCGGCTCCGGGTTCCCCGGACAACACGTCGACGGGAACGTCGACCACCGGCGTCCGGATGCCACCTTCCGCGATCCCGTCGGCGTCGCGGACGTAGGCCGGGGCCCCGCCGGGCCCGGTGGTGGTCTCCAGGCGCTCCGAGGTGGGCGGCGCTTCACCGGTGCGGACCCAGGTGTCGAGGGCTCGCAGACCGGGCCGGACCACGAACCGCTGCGGTCCGTTGTTGATGGGTGCCGAGCAGTTCAGCGAGTTCCCGACGTCACCGACCAGGAAGCGGTCGGCGTGGGCGCTGCCCGCCACCTCCCACAGGCGGATGTGGTCGGTGTCGTCTTGGCGGGCGGGGAAGTAGTTGAGCAACCCGATCACATCGCCCTCGGTCTGGAGGATCAGGACCGGGACGTCGAGGTCGGTGCGGATCTGGGTCGGGGCCCCGCCGAGGCTGCCGGCCAGGTCGATGCCGGCGCCGGGTTCGCCCAGCGGAGCGGCCGGACCTCCACGGCTGTGGATCAAGATGCCGTCGTATTGCTTGACCAACGGTTGAACGCCGTTGGCGTAGGTGGTGAGGGCGAAGGCGGATTGGGATTCACCTACCGCCAGGATGCGTTCGGGTGTCAGGTCGCCCAGGGCGGTGGAGTCCTCGGTGCGAAGGGCCCGGGCGATCTGGGTGTAGATGTCGTAGGAGTAGGCGTCTCCAGGGTGGCTCAGCGACGCGTATCGCTCGGGGTCGATGGCCTTCAGGCCCCGCCCGGCGATGCCCTTGCCGGCTTCGACCCCGACCAGCACCGGGCCGCCTTCGATGCCGATGTGCTGGGCCGACACCCCGACCCAGGCGTAACCGCCGCGGAGGAGTTCCTCTTGCATGAAGGTGAAGTCGGGGTTGGCGTCGAGACCGCCGGACACGTTGAACCACTCGACCACCACGGTGCCGTTGAAATCGTCGGCGTTCTCGGGTCGGCGGACCACGATCCGGGTCCGATAGTCGGCACTGTCGCCTTCGGTCAGATCCCAGGTGCCGTCGGTGGAGAGCTCGCCGTCGGCCTGGTAGCGAACGGCGGTGCCCGCGGCCACGAACTCGTGCTCGACGTAGCCCGGCGCCGAGAACGTGGTCTGATCGGCAGAGGCGATCATGGCCCCCTTGCCGCCGGTGAGTTCTTCGGTGAGGTCAGCGGCCGGTCCGTCGGGTCGGGTCACTGGGGGAGTGGAGGTGCTGGCCCCGCCACCATCGGCGGTGGTGGATGCCGGTTCGTCGGTGGCCCCGTCCTCTGATGTGTTCGATGAGCACGCCGTGGCGGTGAGCAGCGATCCGGCGATGATCATGGCGGCGATCCTTCTTCCCAGCATGGGCGCGGCGGGTCCTTTCGAACGGTCGAGCGGTACCGGTCCCCTGGGTGCCGCAGGACCAGCGTGCCACGCGGTCAGGCGTGGCCGCGGACGAGACGACCGGGCCGGGCGCCGGTGTCGGTGTCGTCGGCTCGTGTGATCTCGCCGCCCACCACAGTGGCGACGTAGCCGTGGGCGCTCTGGAGGATGCGGCTGGCCCCGGCGGGCAGGTCGTGGCGCAACTCGGGGGCACCGATGGTGAGGCGGTCCAGGTCGATCACGTTCAGGTCGGCCCGCCGCCCCGGTTCCACCACCCCGCGGTCGTCGAAGCCGTAGAGAGCGGCGTTGGCCCCGCTCAGTTTGTGGACCAGCAGTTCGACGGGCAGCCGTTCGCCGGCGGTGCGATCCCGGGCCCAGTGGGTGAGGTGGAAGGTGGAGGCCGAACAGTCCGAGATCAGGTTGACGTGGGCCCCGGCGTCGCCCAGCCCGGTCACGGTGTGGGGAGAGGCCAGCATCTCCCGACACACGTCGAGGTTGCCTCCGGCGAAGTTCGAGCCGAGCAGGGCGTAGAAGGCCCGCCCGTCGTCGTCGAGCAGCCGGTCGTACATGAACTCGGCCGGGTCTTGGCCGGCCGCGGTGGCCCGGGCGAAGACCGACTGGTCCATGGTCGGCTCGTAGTTGACCGGGGCGGCCAGCGAGAAGACCAGCGGTAGGGCCATGCCCAGGGCGTTCACCAGGGTGGCGTTCACGTCGGTTCCACCGTCGTCGATGTCGTCCTCGGCCAAGATCGCCGCCCGTACCTCGGGGCGGCGCATCTCGGCCACCCGTTCGGCCAGGCCCAGCCCGGCCAGCTTTCGGTAGGTGGGCCGGTTCTGGAACATGTGGTAGGCGTCGAGGTTGGTCATGATCGTGACCGACCGGGGGATCACCTGAGGGGCGAGGCGTACCCCCGCCTCGGTGTTGGCGGCCTCGGCGGCATCGAGCACCAGCCGCCAGTGGCCGGGGTCCTCGAACATCTGGAGCAGGGTGAAGGTGACCGGCCGACCGCTGGCCCGGGCCAGGTCGGTGAGGAGCGGGATCTCATCTAGCTGGCGCACCGGGTCGCCCGACACGCTGCCCAGCGTGCCGGCGGCGATCGCTTCGAGCACCCCGTGGCCCGCAGCCCGCAACTCGGCGGCGATGGCCGTCAGCTCAACGGCTCCGGCATAGGTGCCCGGCACCGGTCGACCCGAGCGGGACTTGTGGCCGGGGATGCGTGACGTGGTGAACCCGACCGCCCCCGCCGCCATGGCCTCGGCCACGATCGACGCCATGGCCGCCACGTCCTCGGCGGTGGCGTCCTCGTTGGCGGCGCCCCGTTCGCCCATCACGTAGAAGCGCACCGCCCCGTGGGGGATCTGGGCTGCGACGTCGACCCCGTAGCGGCGCCCGGCCAGCACGTCGAGGTACTGGGGGAAGGTCTCCCACTCACCCCACGGCATGCCGGTGCTGAGGGCGGTGCCGGGGATGTCCTCGACCCCTTCCATCAGGTCGATCAGATCGGCGGTGTGGTCGGGGCGTACAGGCGCGAACCCGACCCCGCAGTTGCCCATGACCAGCGTGGTGACCCCGTTGCTGGCCGACGGTTCCATCACCTCGTCCCAGGTGACCTGCCCGTCGTAGTGGGTGTGGACGTCGACCCAACCGGGGGTGACCAGCGCCCCGTCGGCGTCGATCTCCCGGCGGGCCCCGCCGGTGACCTTGCCGACCTCGACGATCTTCCCGTCGCTGACCGCCACGTCAGCCCCGATCGGTGCCGCCCCGGAGCCGTCCACGACCGTTCCACCCTTGATGACCAGATCGAACACGATGCCTGTCCCCTTCGCTTCGCTTGCCCCTGGGTGATGCCCGGCTACCGGCCCGGTCCGGTTCACCCCGAAACGGCTCGCTCCGTCCCCGTCTGTCGGAGTTCTCCAGAGGTTCGCTCCAATCGCCCGGGTGGCGGAATTGGCAGACGCGGAGGGCTTAAACCCCTCCGGAGGGCAACCTCCGTGCGGGTTCGATCCCCGCCCCGGGCACCACCTCTGACCTGTGGATATGTGCCTGACGGCGCCAGCCAGGTCGGGCCGGGATCGGCCGATCTACTGCACTCCACTGCACAAACTGCTGCACACAGCGGCGGTTCACCGCCCGATTCCGTCCGTGCATCGTCGCGTTCTTTGCTGGGCAACGGGACGACGAGGACGCGGACGACACGCCCACTCGGCTTAGCGGTCCAGCGGCTCGTGGATGTTCCTCCGGCTCGCACTAGCGCGAGCGACGAACATCCGGATCGACGAGGGAGCGTCTATCTGACTCTCAGCGATGTTGCCGAGGAGGATCAGGCTGCTCTCAGGCACGACGCTCTGGACGTCATCTGGAGCTGATCGGCGGCTATGAGATGGTCGAGAACCTTGGTGAGATAGATCTTCGAGCCACCCTTGAATCGGCTGCTCGGAGCGGAGCCGCCGTCTTCCCTGGACTGCCGCCCTCAGCCTCGGACGAGCCGCGTCACATGAAGCCTCCCGCCGGGAATGTGCGCAAGGACCTGCCCAGCCGGTACTTGTTCAGCCGCCGCGACTTCCCAGAACTCCGAACCTTTCGCCTTCAGAGCTCGCCTACCAAGTGTTCTTCCAGATGTGGCAGAACAAGCAGGCCCCGTACAGCCAGATCGAAGAGGGCGATGTGGTCTACCCAGGGATACCGAGACTCGCAGGATCTACTGGGAAGTCCGGGTCGCAGCTCTGCTCCACGATGGATACGTCCACCGCTGATGCCTCGATGCGCTTTGAGGTCGTATGGCCTCGCCGGAGACGATCTCAACGACTACCACCTCAGCCGCCCGCCTGAAGGCTTTGTGTTGGCGTGGGCGCCGATCGTGATGCAGCGGTTGGACATCAGCCTCCCCAGCGGCCAGAACTTCGGGCGGAACGGCTACAGGAGCCTGACTGACGAAGACCTCGATGCCATCGCTCTCCCGCCTCTAGCGACCGGATCGCCGCTCGCCGAACCACCCGACACCTACGACCCACAGAACTGGCGTGTCCGTCCCCACAGCGCGGTGTCGCGTTACATCCCGCTGCACGTCCGCCAGGCGGTCACCGAACGCGACCGCGGCACATGCGTGGGGGGTTGAGGTGCCACGACCGGTCTGCACTTCGACCACATCGTCCCTACTCGCGGGCGGGCAGCCCCAGTTGAGAACGTCCGCCTGCTGTGCGCCGTGAGCAACCTCTCCAGGGTTCGCGCGGCCCCGATGCCCCACTGGTCTGTTCCCCGAGGTAAAGTCCCGCCGATCCGCCTCCCAAGGTTCGCGACGCAAGCGGCCAAGCCATGCGGATGCACTGGTGGGCGGTGGGGCGCTCAGCTCGCAGCGAGATCGCCTTGGTAGATGTTCTCGTGATGCCAGGTGAGGTAGGCAGCGCCTGGCGCGTGACCGCCAGTGGGGATGAGGAGGATGGGCCGGAGGGCGTCGCCGAAGTAGTCGGAGACACCCGGATCGGCGGCGGCGGGCGACGAGCGGTGGGGCTCGGTGGACCCTGAGCCCACCGTTCACGGTTATAAGGCCGCTGTCGAAGGCCGCGTCGTGGGTGGGGACACGCAGCGACGCCGTTCAACGGGTCGAGCCTCTCCCGATCATCGAGCTTGCCCACGGTTTGATGTGGGATGCGACC